>JAAXQI010000254.1 GCA_012974315.1 Desulfobacterales bacterium
TTTTACATCGATATAAGAGGGTTACTGATTCTGATTCACTGCATTCATAGCTGCCGAGATTCCCTGTTTAACCATGATTTTTATTCCATCAACCACAGCTGCCATTTTTTGAGTAATTATCTCATGTTCATCAGCTCCGAATCTGGCTAATACGTATTTTTCAGGTGGAATTAATGGGGCAGGTCGGCCAATACCAATTTTTACACGTGGGAAATCCCTGGTGCCAAGATGCTCAATACAGGAACGAACTCCTTTATGACCACCAGCGCCACCGCCTGATACTATTTTTATCCGGCCAAGTGGCATATCCAGATCATCATGAATGACAATAATATTGTCTGTTGATATTTTGTAATAGTGTGCAACTGCCGCCACGGCAGTGCCACTACCATTCATAAATGTTTCAGGCCTAAGCAAAACAACAGATTCATTCCAGATAACAGTTTTAGTTATCAAGGCCTTCCATTTGGATTCTGCAAAAGATACTTTGCTTCCATGGGCAAGATAATCCAGCAGCATAAAACCGACATTATGCCTGGTGTCTGCATACTGAAGCCCTGGATTACCGAGACCGACAATTAAGTACATTTCAAAAAGGTCCTGTTGTAAAATTGATCATTTCTACAAGAAACAATATAATATTGGTTGCCATCAAATAAAAAGGCCGGGAAAGATACTGTCTGTTTCCCGGCCAAACCTGCTATTTGAAGAATAGTTTCGTAATTATCATTCCTCAGTTGATGCAGCCGGTTCTTCAGCCTTAGATTCTCCCTCGGGAGTTGCCTCAGTGCCTTCTTCAGTCTCGCCTTCCTCTTCTTCAACTTCTTCTTCCACCTCAGCCTTTGGTGCAATAACTGCAACACAGACCCTACCCAGTTCTTCTTCAAGAGTAACATTCTCTGGTATTGGCAAATCCCCGCACGTAATACCGGGGCCTCCCACTTCCAATGGAGTAACATCTACAGTAATCTCATCCAGGATGTCTAAAGGCAGCCCTTTAATTTTTACAGTATATGCCATAATGTTCAGGATGCCACCCAGATCAACCCCTTTTGCAGTTCCGGCATACACAATAGGAACCTCCATAACGATTTCCTTTTCCAATTCAATTTCAAGAAAATCAACATGCAGTACAGCATCTGAAACAGGGTGTGTTTGAATATCTTTAATCAACACGTAATGCTTTTTCTTGCTCTTGTCGCCTTCAATATCAAGGCTCAAAACAACATTATGGCCATGAAGTTTCAAAAGGTCTCTGGTAAGAGTTTTTTCATCCATGGCAAGCGCTATAGGTTCCATTTTGCATCCGTAAAGAATAGCAGGTGCATATCCACTTAGCCTCAACTGATGGGTAGGCCCTTTACCAAAACCCTGTCGTAATATGGCAGTCATATCCTGTTGTATCATTTTTGTTTCCTCCTTAAAAAAAGATGACCAGAAAGATTGAAAACAGCAATCTTCTGACCCTGTATCTCCAAATCAATTAATCAACAAATTCAATTATTACTTTCCCAAACTATTAAACGAACAGAGAACTCACTGAGTCTTCAGAATGAATTCTTCCAATCGCCTCTCCCAGGAGTTTTGAAACAGAAAGCACTGTTATCTTGTCACATTCCTTGGCCTTACTGTGTAACGGTATGCTGTTCGTTATAACGAGCGACTTAATCACCGATGCTTCAAGCCGTTCTATAGCCGGCCCCGAAAGTACACCATGGGAGCAACAGGCATGCACTTCAGCGGCACCAGCCTCCATCAGCATTCCAGCAGCACTACAGAGGGTCCCTGCCGTATCAACCATATCATCAAGCAATATAGCGGTCTTTCCCTCAACATCACCGATAACATTCATGGCTTTAGACTCATTGGGCCGATCACGGCGCTTATCAATAATTGCAAGATCCGTTTTTAAACGCTTGGCAAAGGCACGTGTTCTTTCAACACCTCCGGCATCAGGAGAAACCATAATCACATTATTAAAAGCCTTATTAATATACTCAAGTAACACTGGAGCCGCATAGAGATGATCGACAGGAATATTAAAAAATCCTTGGATCTGTCCGGCATGAAGATCCATTGCCAGAACCCTTCGCACCCCAACAACCATCAACATTTCAGCAACAACTTTAGCTGTTATGGGCACACGGGGGGCGACTTTTCTATCCTGCCTGGCATATCCATAATATGGCAGAACAGCGGTAATCCTTCTAGCCGAGGCACGGCGCAGTGCGTCAACCATGATTACCAGTTCCATTAAATGATCATTTACCGGGGGACATGTGGGTTGAATGACAAACACATCCGCTCCCCGCACATTCTCTCCAATCTCAATAAATATTTCGCCGTCACTGAATCGCCTGACTTCAACTTTCGACAGGGAAATATTGAGGTGATCACAAATATCTTTCGCTAATTCCGGATTGGCATTTCCAGAAAACACTTTAATAGTTTTAGGCATAACTCTTTACTGGTATAGTTTTTTTATTTAATCACATCTGCCAATTCTTTATCATCCCAACATTTATGGCAAATTATTTTTTTTGTGGCTGGGGCGGGAGGATTCGAACCTCCGAATGCAGGCACCAAAAACCTGTGTCTTACCGCTTGACGACGCCCCAATGTGCTCTTTTTTTAAAAGCCGTAAAAATATCTTCAAAATATCCGGCTCTGATCTACAACATTTAGAACGATTCCCCGAACCAAAAAAATATTATATATTTTTACTGAAAGACAATCAAGGAATATACGGTCTGGCAAGAAATACATTTTTCCCAAATTTTTTACTCAACTGCATAATACTGCGCTGAGCATCTTCCTCACTTGCAAACAACCCAAAAACAGTAGGCCCACTGCCGCTCATCAAAGATGTTACGGCGCCACCCTTCTTCAATTCCTTCTTAAGATCTCCTATCTCCGGAAAGCGATTAATTGTAACCACTTCGAGATCATTGCCAAGTTCCTCATATAAACTGGGGGCTGCGGCATGAAAATCCTTAGTCGTTTTTTGATCCCGCGCTAAGATATATGTATTGGAGTTGGATGTCAACGGGAAATTCTCATACACCCATTTCGTGGAAACTCCAAACCCGGGGTTTACCAGCACAATCGACAACCCCCTCATGGGCAGAACCTGCTGAATACAGTCACCAATTCCAGTAGCCATTGCAGCACTGCAATCCTGTACAAAAAATGGCACATCTGCTCCCAACGGCCTGGCAATGTCTATTAATTGTTCCCGGGCCAAATTGGCATTTAAAAGTGTGTTCAAGCCAGTGATCACAGCAGCAGCATCACTGCTGCCGCCACCCAGTCCGGCAGCTACGGGAATGTTTTTCTCCAGAATAATTTTTATTCCTGGCTTAATCCCTGTAGCAGAAAAAAAAGCATGGGCTGCCCTGTAAGCAAGATTTTCCCGATCTTCTGGAAGTGTATTCCCTGGACAGGATAATGAAATTTGCTCCCCTTGCCTGGATAAATGCAGAATATCAAAGAGCTCAATCTTCTGCATGAGGCTTTCAATTTCATGATAGCCGTCAGGTCGGCGATTTAAAACTTTTAAGAAGAGGTTTATCTTAGCTGGAG
Source organism: Desulfobacterales bacterium (assembly GCA_012974315.1). Lineage (GTDB taxonomy): Bacteria > Desulfobacterota > Desulfobulbia > Desulfobulbales > BM004 > BM004. The sequence continues at coordinate 3,583 of JAAXQI010000254.1, forward strand.
CCTTCAAGGTAAGGCTGGAGAAACTGTCTCTTTGAGTTATTTCTTTCACGAACTAAGGGCCATAATACTGAAAAACTTGTTAAGTGATGATCTGACTTTTTTTGTAGGCAAGGTTCATTCACTTTGGGAAGCTTTTGCGACATATCTCATTTTTAAATCATAAAGAGCATTTTTCAAAAGGGCCTGCTCTTCCTCGTTTAAATTTCCCTCTGTTTTTTCCTCCAGTAATTGAAGCGTATCAATTGTATGCTTAACCAGAACCAGATCCTGCTGTTTCTTCCCGGTTGTCGGATCACTTATCTCACCGAGGTAGAAAAGAGCTGAGGTATTTAGAGACATGACAAATGCCGTGAAAGTCACCTCCGGCATAACACATTTGCCTTCCTTTCTTACCTGGCCTTTCGGGCAAGGTTTGCATTCATCCTTATTCTCCATGCTGGTCACCTCGGTTTTAATTATCTGGGGACAGATTTGAAATCTGTCCCCTTCATTTTATAACAGACTCAGGTTATATTTCTGCGTAATGAGGAAGCACTAAAGCCATTGCATCATCAATATGTTCCAGTTGCTGTACTGTTTTTAAGAGCTCCTTGCTGATTATGCTGTCTGTATTGAGCAGAATAATATTCAGACCCTTTTCCATTTCACGCCCCACCGTCATCCTCGAAATATTAACCCCATGACTACCCAGGGTTGTACCCAGCACACCTATAACACCAGGAACATCCTTGTTATAGACGAAAAGCATGGGTCCGGTTGGAAGGGCTTCCAGGCGGAAAGTATTCATTCTTACCAACCGGGGTTCATTCTTGCCGAAAACCGTTCCGGCCAATATATTCTCCCCCTCCGTTGTCTTTACCCTGATAGAAAGAAGACTGGTAAAATCATCGGAATGACCGGTTCTTGATTCCACTACACGGATGCCTCTTTCCTTCGCTATGATGGGCGCATTGACATAATTTACCGCATCCTGCAGGATCGGTGTGAATAACCCTTTGAGGAAAGCTACTGTAATAGGGTTGGTGGTCAGCTCTTCAAATTCGCCGATATATTCCAGGTTGATCTCTTCCACACCGCCTCTGGCAATCTGCATATGAAAAGAACCCAGCATTTCGGCCAGGGTAAGATACGGTCCAACTTTTGAGAGAATATCACTACTGACAGATGGTACATTCACCGCATTACTCACCACGCCGGTTTTCAGATATTCTCCTATCTGCTTGGCAATGGCAACAGCGACATTTTCCTGAGCCTCACTTGTTGAAGCACCGAGATGTGGTGTGCATATAAAGTTATCCAGTCCCAGCAGTGGGCAGTTTTCCTTTGTTGTGGGCTCCTGGGCAAATACGTCCAGGCCCGCCCCGGCAATCTCTCCAGTCGTGAGAGCTTCGTACAGGGCATCTTCATCAACTACTCCACCGCGGGCACAGTCAATGAGCATAGCATCCATTTTCATGCTCTTGAATTCTGCTGTAGAAATGAGGTTTTTGGTATCCTTGGTCATGGGCACATGCACTGAAATGAAATCTGCTCTCTTGCAGACCTCATCGATGGTTGTCAGTTCTGCCCCAATTTTTTTGACAAGTTCTTCAGGCATATAGGGGTCATAGGCAATCACTTTCATTTTCAACCCCTGGGCTCTTTCGGCAAATATACTTCCAATCCGGCCTATGCCGATAATTCCCATGGTCTTGCCGGTCAATTCACGACCCATGAATTTTTTCTTTTCCCATTTGCCATCCTTCATAGAGGCTGTGGCTTGTGGAATGTTCCGGGCAAGAGAGACCATCATGGCGATGGCATGCTCAGCAGCAGTAGTCGAATTGCCGTCCGGGGCATTCATTACCACAATGCCACGCTTACTGGCGGCAGCAATATCCACATTATCCAGACCAATACCGGCCCGGCCCACAACTTTCAGGTTTGTAGCCGCTTCAATGATCTCAGCTGTCACCTGGGTGGCACTCCGTATAACCAGCCCATCATATTCCGGAATTATTTTTTTCAGCTCCTCAGGAGCCAAACCGGTTTTAATGTCTACCTCAAGGCCGACCTCCTGGAGAATCTCTGCTCCAATGGGGGCTAAATTATCACTTATCAGAACCTTCATAGTCTCTCCTTTATTCTCAGCAAATACCGGTACTCATCAACCGGATAGTATCACAGTTATAATTTGATTCGGGTTTCTTCCCCAAAGATTTTATCA
>JAAXQI010000258.1 GCA_012974315.1 Desulfobacterales bacterium
AGATGTGTATAAGAGACAGGTATCATCTGCTCTTTATCATTCAGACTCTTCTGCAAATCATTAAGGAGATCATACATACGCTCCTTTATCTCACGGCCAGCCACAACTTCTTCGACGCTTGGTCCTCCATGTGGGATAAAGTCCTTTTGTTCATCATTTGAATCCTCTCGGACAGGGCTTTCCAACGACATATCCCAGTTGTCCATCCTCTGGCTCATCTCAATGACTTCAGTCTCCTTCACATTCAGCCGTTCAGCCAGCAGTTTGGTATTCGGCTTAAAACCCTGCGCCTCAAGAAGTTTTCGTTCTTTATTTAAACTGAAAAAAAGTTTTCGCTGGGCCTGGGTAGTTCCAATCTTGACCATTCTCCAGTTATCCATGATAAACTTCAAAATATAGGCACGAATCCAATAAGCGGCATAGTAGGAGAACTTGACTTCCCGATACGGGTCAAATTTTTTGGCAGCCTGAACCAGTCCGACATTCCCCTCCTGTATGAGATCAAGAAAGTTTTGCATCCAATACTTCTGGAAGTCCATTGCAACCTTTACCACAAGTCGCAGATTAGAGGAAACCAGCTTGTACGCAGCCTCTGCATCACCAGTTTCTCTATAACGAATCGCCAATTCCTCAGTTTCCTCACGGGAAAGCAAAGGAAACTGACTTATTTCCTGGAGATAACGCTGTAAACCAGTATGACTTACTGCCGGCAGATTCTTGTCATCCGGCATACTCACCAGTTGCTGCATTTCCGTAGATTTCTTTTTCTTTTTGGACTCCTTTTTCATGCTTGGACATTCTAATAAAAGTGGGTGAAAGGTCAATCTCTTTCCTTGCTGATTTTTATTATACGCTTTGAACAACTACTTGTAATTTCTTGCCATTATTTACACTGCTTTGAATATGCTCATATTAAATGTTTTAATATTTAAGCTTTTATGCTAAAAGTGTTCGCCTGCCACGTCCTGAATACAGGATGTTTAAGCGTTTAAGGGGGCTCTTTGTGTAATAATACAATAAGCCGTCAGGTCATATTTTCTCCAGTTCGTAACATGTCCAGGTATATACATTGATTTACATTGGTAGCCGCATATTATTACTTGGCAGAAATCACATAAATAATTATTAGTAAGCAAATGGAAAATATTAGGAACTTTTGCATTATTGCCCACATTGACCATGGCAAATCGACCCTTGCGGACAGATTTATCCAGACCTGCAAAATGGTGACTGACAGGGAATTCCGTGATCAGTTGCTTGATGACATGGACATTGAACGAGAAAGGGGCATTACCATAAAAAGCCAAACCATCTGTTTGCCCTATAAGGCTGATGACGGGAAAGAATATATTCTTAACCTTGTCGACACACCTGGGCATGTAGACTTCAGCTATGAAGTTTCAAGGGCTTTGGCATCCTGCGAAGGAGCCCTGCTGCTCGTTGATGCAGCCCAGGGAGTCGAGGCCCAGACACTTGCCAACCTTTATCTTGCCATGGAAACAGACCTGGTTGTTATTCCTGTTATCAATAAAATTGACCTGCCAGCAGCAGACCCTGATGCAGTCGCTGAACAGATTGAAGCAGACCTCGGACTTGATCCTGAACATATTCGTCTCTGTTCCGCCAAAACTGGGGAAGGGGTTAAGGAAATCCTTGAGGCTGTTGTCAATCTGCTTCCTGCCCCAAAAGGAGATGCAGAAAAACCTCTTGAAGCCTTAATTTTTGATGCCCGCTACGACCCTTTCAGGGGCACAATAATCTCCACCAGGATATTTCAGGGAACTATCAGACCTGGTGATATAATCCGTTCCATGTCTAACAACGTTGACCACAAGGTTGAGGAAGTTGGACTCTTTCGGCTTACGAAAGAACCCCAGAAAAAGCTTTGTGCAGGCCAGGTTGGTTATATTATTGCAGGTGTAAAAAATGTCAGTGATACGAGAAACGGTGACACCATTACCCATAAAGACAACCCCTGCGCCAAACCTCTCCCAGGCTTCAAGGAGGTCAAGCCTGTGGTTTTCTCCTCCATCTACCCTATCTCCACAGACGATTACGAAGATCTGGTTGTAGCACTTGAAAAATTGAAACTCAACGATGCTTCTCTGACCTATCAAAAAGACTCTTCAACAGCATTGGGGTTCGGTTTTCGCTGCGGCTTTCTTGGCCTGCTTCATCTGGAAGTTGTGCAGGAGAGGTTGGAACGGGAGTTTGATATCTCCCTCATTATGACTGTCCCGACTGTGCTGTATCATTTTTATCTCCAGGACGGCACAAAACTGGAGATCGACAATCCTGCACATTTTCCCGATCCATCCACAATTGCCAAAACAGATGAACCGTACATCAAGGCAGTCATTCTGTTCCCTGAACGCTACATGGGCTCTATAATGAGTCTGTGCATGGAACGCAGGGGGGTGAATAATCATTACCATTACCCTGCACCAGGCAGAATGGAATTTAACTGTGAATTGCCCCTGGCTGAAGTAATTTACGATTTTTACGACAAACTGAAATCCGTTACCCAGGGATATGGTTCCTTTGATTATGACCTGGGCGACTACCGCGAAAGTGATCTGGTAAAACTCGATATCCTTGTAAATGGTGAAAAAGTTGATGCCCTCTCTCAGCTGGCACATCGTTCAAAAGCCAGGGAACGTGCTTTGCATGCCTGTGAGCAACTCAAGGAAGAGATTCCTCGCCATATGTTTAAAATAGCCATCCAGGGATCCATAGGTTCCACTATTGTGGCCAGGACAAATATCGCTGCTCTGAGAAAAGATGTGACTGCCAAATGTTATGGTGGTGATATTAGCAGAAAGCGAAAACTCCTTGAAAAACAAAAGGCCGGCAAAAAACGGATGAAAACTGTCGGTAACGTAGATATTCCCCAGCAGGCCTTTCTGGCAGTGCTCAAATCTGAACAGAATTAATTTGCCATCAGATAAAAGGGTTCCTGACAAAATGCATATGATTATACTGCATGTGAGCGGCCAAAACGGATTCCCCGACAATAATATTCTCACACTTAAAAAGAGTGGGATATTAAGAGGGGAAATCGTTTTTGAGTTTCAGGCAGATGAACAGCAGGAAATGAAGACTTCAGGAGGTAGTAAAAAAAAAGACGGACCATCTGTTAGAATGGTCCGCCGCTCTTATGAAATTATGGTCTGTTGAAGCAGGGAACATCTACTAGGTGAGTGCACAATCACCTTTTTGCTTGATGATGGTCTGCATTTCCTGCTTGCTGAGGACAGTATTTTCAACTTTAAGCATATAGACAACACAGTCCTTGCAAATATTAAATGCTTTCCGGTAGTCATCCATCTCGCTTGCTATTTCCCAGCAGTTCTGGTTGGGATTTTTTCTTGCTGGACAATCATCAGTACCCTCACATTTCATGATTTCCCAGCAGGGCCAGTCGCTCTTTGGTATCATTCACAATCCCCCTTGCTAATAGTAATAACCAAATCAAAGCTTCTTATTGTAATCTGTATACCCAAACATTTCAAAAAATCGGCGAGGATGTAATTGACCATTAAACGAGAAAGCTGTCAAGTGATTGTATAAGGCTGTCTCGCCCCATCCCTGTTTTCGCTGAAAACAGTAGTCTTTCAGAGGCTGACACCCCGAAACCGGCATCGAGAATTGCACCATTCTTACTACGCTGGCTCGTAGAAATCTTGTCGGCTTTGGTATAGACAAGTATAAATGGTACACCATTACTTCGAAGCCAATCCACCAACTGCAGATCAGCAATCTTCATGGCATGACGCAGATCAACTATCACGATAACGCATTTCAAATTTTCTCTTGATTCCAGGTATCCGGTTATCAGAGTCTGCCAGGAAGCCTGCACTTTTTTCGGGACTTTGGCATATCCATACCCGGGGAGATCCACAAGATAGATACTATTGTCCAGTAGAAAAAAATTGAGGCTTTGGGTCTTTCCCGGCTTAGCACTCGTCTTAACCAGATTCTTGCGCATGATAAGCCGGTTCATAAGACTTGACTTGCCGACATTGGAACGTCCGGCAAATGCTATCTCCGGCATATCAGGGTCTGGAAGCTGTTTGAGAGCAAACACGCTTGTCAGAAAGCTGACATCCGTAAAATTCTGCTTTGCAAGGATTGACACTGGGATAAATTACCGTGTGATATTCAGAAGCCGCAACAACGTCATCTGTTATTTTAGATGACCTTATTCAAGCCATATTCGATAATACCTTCAGCTCCACTTCTAATGAGCTTTGGTATTAACTCGCGTACCTGATGTTCGGAAATAACTGTCTCAACCGAATACCAGTCCGTATTATAAAGATTGGCGATGGTGGGGGCATTCATACTCGGCAGGATAGCGATAATATCATCCAGCTTATTTGCAGGGATATTCATTTTCAGGCCAACTATCTTGTCAGCCCTGAGTGCTCCCTGAAGAAGTAAAACAATATTTTCAATTTTTTCCCTTTTCCATGGAACCTCCCAGGCATCTTTATTCGCAATGAACTGGGTGTTTGAAATCATCATCTCATGGATGATGCGCAACCCATGCGCCCGGATAGTACTCTCGGTTTCAGTCACTTCGACAATGGCATCAGCCAAGCCTGAAACAACCTTTGCCTCTGTTGCTCCCCAGGAAAACTCGATCTCGACATTGATGTTTTTTTCAGCAAAAAACTTTCGGGTATACTTAACAAGTTCTGTGGACACCTTTTTGCCTTCAAGATCTTCCAGTTTCATAATATCTGAGTCGCCGGGAACTGCTACTACCCATCGGGTTGGTCTTTTACTTACCTTGGAATAGACCAGATCATCCACAATAACTACATCTGACTCGTTTTCCAGAATCCAGTCCTTGCCGGTAATGCCGGCATCAATTACCCCCTGTTCAACATACCGTGACATTTCCTGGGCTCTGCAGATTGAACAGGTTAATTCATCATCATCGATTTCAGGGAAATAGCTCCGACTGGCAAGTTTTATCCGCCAACCGGATTTCGCAAACAGTTCAATAGTTGCTTTTTCAAGACTTCCTTTGGGAATCCCCAATTTCAAAACATTCATTTCTTATAAACCTCCGCGGGATCAAATACCGGTTCATCAATTGTTTCAAATTTATCATCTGATACCTGCCTGAAAAAACAGCTCCTGTGCCCTGTGTGACATGCCGCCCCACCTAGCTGTTCAACCTGGTAGATAACCGTATCCTCGTCACAGTCAACGAGTATTTTCTTAATAATCTGCTGATGCCCTGAGGTTTCACCCTTCAGCCACAGTTTGTTTCTGGACCTACTCCAATAATGTGCCTTGCCTGTTTCAAGGGTTTTCTTCCAGGCCAAATCATTTACATAGGCAACCATTAATACTTCTTTTGTCACATGATCCTGAACTATTGCAGGCAGCAGACCATTTCCCTTGTCGAATTGTAGCGTTATCATACCATCCTCTGTATTCGAAACCTCTTCAGAATCGCTGCTGCCGTTTTCACCACCCATAAAATGAATTATACATGCTGTACGAAATTTGCAGTATTCCTTGGGATGTATGCAGTAAGCCTTTTCAGCAGGTATTGACTCATTATACTTTTCACAAAAAAGATCCATCTTTTTATATACTATCCTATTTATTCCATGCAAACCAACATTGATTTTATTATTTCCTCCGTCATGCAGCGGGCGACACCGTATCATATTTCCCATGAAAACTATAGCCCGCATTATTCCTGAC
>JAAXQI010000003.1 GCA_012974315.1 Desulfobacterales bacterium
GGCATATGTATGATATTCCGAGCATTATTTTTTGAGCATGACGCAGAGATACGACAAAAAGGTCATTTATGGACAGGCACTAACTAAATACTTCTTGCCAGAGTGTGTAGTTTTGCCATTGCCCTTAAGATTTGATACTTCAGAATATTATATTAATCAGACAAAAATACGCTTCCTATCTTATTTTTGCCAACTGTAAACTGTTAACTTCCAACTGCCAACTGTAAATTTTCACCTTTTGTCTTACACTCCATGTCTTCCCAGCATACCCTGATCACATGAATTGTTTTGTCAGTGATCATGAAACGATGATCTATACGAAGTCCGGGCAGGGCAAGTATGGAGTCTCCGGCACATAATACCGGCACCAGTTCTCTGGTAGGCTGGTCAACTTTCTGATCGCTCAGAAAATCCCTTACTTTTTTGCTGCCGGGTGCCCCAAGTGGATGAAAGCGGTCTCCTGGTTTAGGTCCTCTTAGTGTGAGCGGAAAAGAGAAAAGGGAGGAATTCAGGTGCTCCCCTGTTTGGAAAATTTCTCCAGAAGCGGCTATGGGTTCATTGATATGTTCAACCAGCAGTCTTTTGCCCAACAGGGGAAATTCAAAAGTTCCCGGTGCATGAATAGTGGTTTCAGGGAATTCATTACCTTTGCTATGGGAAAGGTCGCCGCGGAATGATCCCCGTCCCTGGGGATATGTAAAACAAAGCTGTGCATTATTTTTTGTAATCCGAAGACCGTCAGAAAGGTGGAGGCTGCCCCCGGGAGTACTCTGCATAGCAAGTTGCAGGAGTTGAGCTATCTGTCGTGACTGCGGTTTACAATTCATCAGCCAGCAGCATTTTTCCAATATCCTTCTCTGGATGGCACGGGGCTCACTGTTGAAACGTTCAAGATTGAGAAAAAGTTCTTGGTCGTATGATCCCTCGACTTGTTGGCTGCCAGCCTTAATCTGTTCGAGGGTTTCCGGGATAGCGGAAACGGTTTTTGTGAAAGCCGTTTCAGCCATATTTTCCAGAAGCTCTTCTTCATCCTGCAGAATATTCGCGGTGCGCAACAGGGTCTGCCGGATGTCTGGATTGTAGCGGTTGGCCAGATATGGCAGCAGGTCGTTTCTAATACGATTGCGCAGGTAAACGTTTTCCGTATTTGAGCTGTCAAGCAGGAATTGGATAGAATTTTTTTCAAGGTATTCAAGCAGACGGGATTTGGGGAAACCCAGGAAAGGACGGATAATTCTGTCATCCCGGAGGGTTTTCATCCCTGAAAGCCCCTTTCGGGCCGTTCCCCTGATAAGACGCAGGAGAATTTCTTCTGCCTGGTCGTCTGCAGTGTGGGCCACTGCAATTTTTGCCGCGCCCCATTTTTCAGCTGTTTTTTCAAAAAAATCATACCGCAGCAATCTGGCTGCATGTTCAACGGAAAATTTTTGTTTTGCGGCCAGTTCTTTAACATTCACACTTGCAGTGAAGAAATCTACACCAAGAATATTTGCAGCAGCTTCAACCAGGTTTTTTTCTTTCTGCGTCTCATCAGGCCTGAGCCCATGGTTGACATAAACAGCGGCCAGGGTAATATCTAATTCTTGGGCCAAATGAGCCAGGACATGCAAGAGCGCCATGGAGTCCGGTCCACCCGAGACACCGATCAGTATCTTTTCGCCAGCCTGTAAAAGCTGTTCCTGCTCAACTGTTTTCAGGGTTTCTTTTTCCAGAGGATGCATTCGTAAACCAGGTTTAATATACTAGGAAAATATGAAAAACTTTTTGAAAAATTATTTGCAGAAGTTATCAAAAGCAGGCTTGGGCCTGGATTTTGTCTCCGCTGCATACAGTTATGGAAAATTTACCATTTACTGCCTCGTTGGTCCCGAAGAAAATATTATTCATTTGACTTTTGCTTCAAACGGACATGAGATGGCTCAAAAACGATTAATTGGTTTGGATAACAATGTAGTTTTCAGGGCTCTTAAACAGGAAGATTTTCGCTACAATACCGTTTTTAAAGACTATTTCACAGGAGACCTGTCCAAATTGCCACTCAAGATAGATTCACCTTTTATTGGTGCCGGCACATCGTTTCAACAAAGGGTTTGGCGCCATATCTCTGCTATACCTTATGGAAGCTGCATTACCTATCGGGAACTGGCCGAATCGGCTGGCTCCCATAAGGGTGCCAGGGCAGCCGGGACGGCCTGCGGAGCTAATCCCCTGGCTTTGATAATCCCATGTCATAGGGTGGTAGCTCAGAATGGTCTGGGAGGTTTTGCAGGAGGCCTGGACATAAAAAAGTCACTGTTGACCCTTGAGAACGCCGAGAACAACTGCATTGAATAAACCGTCTATTGAATCACCTGTCCTGAGAAGGGGTCGGCTGATTCCTCAGGCATTAGTGAAGGGTTCCCCTCCTGCAGTTCTTCCAGTAGAGCAGGGTCAATTTTTCTGATCTGCTCTTCAAGTAAAGCAATATTTTGATGTACCTTGTCCAGCAGGTCCGTTTGCGGAAATTTGAATACTATTTCATTCAACATTTTATAGGAATCAAGAAGAAGCACCTTTTTTTCCTCAAAGTCAGGGGTTTTGCCTGCCCGGATAAAGAGAGATGCCGCCTCTTTCCGCATCTGACCGGCACCCAGGTTGGCTGCTTCAACTATCTTTATGGTTGCCTTTTCCTCGTACTCGGTACCCATGAGGGCTTCAAAGGCGAATATTGCTTCATCAAAGCGTTGAGAATCCATGAGAAGGACTGCTGCGTCCCACTGTTCTGTCAATTCCATTTCCTGAATGAGTTGTTGATTCTCAGTTTCCTGCAGTTCAGCCTGGGCGACCTCATAATATGTTTTCTGTACTATTGCCTGCAAATCTGCAGGAAGATAGTAGCGTGTCATGTTTTTAAGAATATCAATTGCCTCAGTGTAATTTTTCCCTGCGACAAGAAAGTCGATTTTTACCAGTTGCCTGCCAAACCAGGAATTCAACTGTTCGATTGTAAAAGTTTTGAGCCGCAGGGCGTTGTCTGCAACGGGTTTGCCGGCATGTTCTGATGTGAAAGTATTTATTTTTTCATTTAATGCGACACTGTGGAGCCTGTAATCATATATCTGAAATTCACGCAGGAGATTTGTATATGCGAGCATATCATCCGATTCAGGACTAGCAGAACGCAAGAATGCCAGTTGTTCCATTGCCCACGACTTTTCTGCCTCAATTGACTTATGCGCCAGAATGAAGCTTTCGTAGTGCGATTCTGCAGCAGCAAAATTGCCGCTTGCCAGGAGAAGGTCAGCGATTTCCAGTTGTAGACTGAGGGGCTCTACGGAGAGGTCCCCCGAAGCAAGCATTTTACTAAAATGTCTTGCTGCTGTCTCAACTTGACCTGAGTATTGCAGCGCAAAGCCATAGCTCAGCTGGGTAAAGATGGTCGGTTTCTGCTCAGGATAATTTTGTGAGAGGTTGGAATACTCCAGGATGGCCTCCTGGTAATCTCCACTGTTCACATGTGAAATAATGATTCTCTGGGCTTCATTAAAGGAAGGTTGCAGTTCTTCTCCTGCTGTTAACTCATGCTCTGCCGGAGTATCCTTGGTGAGAATTTCACTACAGCGGCTTTCAAGGAAAGATATATCAAGCTGCTGCATTCTTCTTGGGTCAACAGTAGCGGTTTTGTCCACAGGAACGGTCTCATTCTGCTGCATTCTGTCAAGCAGTAAACTGTAACCTGTCAGGATGCGCTCCAGTAATTGTACGCATTCAATACCTTGCCTGGAAAGTTCCCCTGCAAGCTTTCCCGCTTCGTCAATTTCAGAAATGTTCAGCCATTGGTCAAGCTTGATTTGGTATTCATTGAACCGCTGTTGAACAAATTCCATATCAGCATAACTCACAGGAACCATCTTGATCTGATTAGATTCCTTAGGTTCGAAAACAGACTGCCTGGAAGAAATTTGCGCAGGGTAGGTGTTTTGTGCAGTTTGCCCGGAGGGTACAGTTCCTGGTTGCTGTTCATACTCAAGCTCCTGACTTTTGGGAGTAGGAGTGGGTGCAGCCATATCAGAGTTGGTTCCCGGAGGGTTAGTAATACATCCGCCTAAAAGGGATACGAGAGCAGTTGAGACAATAATAGATTTGAATAGTTTAAATGGTATCATTGATAGTATCAGCAGGTTCTTATTAAAGGGGACAGATTTTGAAATCTGTCCCCAGGTGAAGTAAAAATTTATAAATTGATATTATTTCTAAAGTATCATTTTAAAACAAGAGGTTCAACCAGTTTTACCTAAGCACCTTTTCAGGGCACTCTTTATTAGTACCCCCTCGTAGTCGAAGTTTATGCCCTGCTTTTCAGGGTGCTTTCCTGAGGGGTATAAAAGACCAACGGGAGACACCGGGCAATTTTTTGTCACTGACTCAGGAATTTAATGATACCAGCCGGATTCATGGAACGAAACCCTCAATATAAAAAGGCAGGTATGAGAAGAATCAGTTACTCCAGAATGGCTGGAAAATCCTGTCCGGGTCCAATTCTCCGCTGGGAAGAAGTGTGCCGAAGGTGAGTGAAGTCGCATCTGATTGTCTGGGAGAATTATCGTTGTATTGAGTACTTAGTGGTAATCCATTGGAGGAGTTAACAGGGACAATTTTTTGATCCAGATCTGGTTGAATAAGGCGCAAGCCTGTTTCCCCGGTAATTGGATCAACGGAAAAAGCCAGGTCCACAAGATCCAGTTGAGCCCCATGGTTTTTTTTAAGCAGGATGCCATTCGCCATTCTGGTCCACACGGGCAGGGCGCCGCTTGAACCTGTTATGTGAGTTGAATTTCTGACCATGGGATCGTTGTTGTCAAAACCGACATATGCTGCAACGGTGTAACCGTTTGCCGTGGTAAAACCGTTCTGTTCTTCATGGGGGCCAGGGACTACTCCTACAAAGGCTGAGTTCGTGAAACGGTTTGAAGTGCCTGTTTTGCCCATCACCGGGACAGGCAGATCAAATTGCTGGAGTTGCTGTTCTATTTCAGGATCAAAACTGTGGAGCCTGATATTTGTATCTGCATACCGGCCGGTGCCGAATTTAACTATGTTCCGTAGAATATCGCTAACCATAAGGCTTGTTTTGACATCAACCACTCTGATATTTTTTCTTTCCGGGGTAAAGATGGTTTCGCCTTCTGAATTTTCGATCCGGTCAATTATTGCCAATTCATCAATGGGCTCGTCCAGGCCGCTCACCGTTACATAACCGGTGGTCATTGCCTGGTAGGTCATGGCTGCTTCGAGGAGAGAAATAACATTTGAACCCAAAGGAAATGACAGAACGGGTTCCAGCTGACTTTTTATATTGAGGGCTTTCCCCAGCTCCGTTACATAACGCAGACCGGCTAAAACGCGGAAGTCGGGAACCAGCGATAAAACCTCGAAACTGTAAGGAGGGCGGAAGGATAATTGTTCGTACTCCACCTGTATTGAGGTTTTTAACATCTGAAGGGTGGAACTGCTGATTTCTCCTTCAATGAGGATGTTGTCCCAGAAGTCGTTCTGGAAATTTTTCCTGAATCTATCGAATGACAGTGGGTGCAGGCGTTTATTTATGTCTGCCGGACCGAGTATCTGCCAGAAATCATTTTCAGCGGGTTCGCTTGCATAGATAATAGTGTCGTTTTGCTTATCCAGATAGAAAGAACCGGAAAATGTTTCTGGCTCTTGAATATTTGTTAACTGCAGATAGTCTGAGAGGCTGGCACGCAGGTATTCAATTTCCTGCAAAAGTGTCATATGCTGAAGGTAGTTGTTCGACTTCCTCCAGAAAAATTTCAAAATCAGCACCATATTGCATTTTCTTTAAATATTGATATTCATCAAGCTTGTCGTTAAAAATCAGGTCAGGTTCTAAATTTATGACTGTCTGCCTGAAAGCAGCACGCTGCAGTTGTTCCTCGTCTACCAGGATGCCAAGACTGTCACGAAGTCGTTGCCTGTAGCTTGCATGTGATTCATAATCCCGGCTGTCCAGATCAAGATGAGATATCAACTCTTTGAATTGGGCTGGTGTGAGGTGGTCACAAAGGTGGTAAAGAAGCCAGACAGTCGCCACATTTTCAGAATTAACCCCGGCCCAGTTCATTGAAATCTGCTTGTGAGGGCTGACATGGTCAGGCCTGGGGAAGTATGCCTGTTTCTGATAGACAAAAAGGTTTCTTTCGTTATCAATGGCATCGATACTGTTCCAGCCAAGCTGAAGAGCTGCAGTATATACCAAAGGCTTGATAACAGAACCCATGGGGCGCTTTGCCGCGACAGCGCGATTGAAGAAGTGGTTTTCCTTTCCCCCGACCATGGCCCGTATGGTTCCATCCTCCAGAACAATCAAGCCTCCCTGGATTTCAGGATATTTTTCCATGTCAAGCAGAAGAGTATTGTTGATCCTGTCAATCTCCCGGACACTAACGAAAATCTGATCTCCTACCTTCATCCCTTTAAGAAACCGTTTAAGGTCATCTGCCTGGGGTTCTGTCCAGCGCTGTTTTTCCCATTTGACCAGAGAATCAACAACTGGAAGTATGCCTGAATAGTCAATAATGCCTGTCAGGTTCTGTTTTCCGTCAAGCTTGCCGAGTGATACAGTTATTGAAGGTTTGTCGGAAATATCTATCGATGAGATGCTTCCAAAGAGAAAACCATTTACATGCAGGTCCCTGTCCCCGGCCCGGGTGAGACCATTGTAGTATTTTTGTACCTCTTCATGGGCATACCCTTTCAATCGAATGGAGAGCCTTGATAACTCTTTGCGCAGTGCATAAAAACCTTGATCCTGCAGGCCTTTTTCAACTGTGGTGAAGATTTTTATACCAGAGGTTGCAATATTGGCGATTCCATTCGCAGCCAAAGCCTCTTCCACTTCAGGAGCAGATAAACCTAATTTGACAAAATCCATTAGAGTGTTGAGCGGGAAAAACATTTTTCCCTGCTCAAAAGCGATATCCTGCTGCAAATACTCTTCATACCGGGCTGAAGATATCATCCCCAGTTTATGCATTTGACCCAGGACATAACCGGCCCGTTGTTTGGCCCGTTTCATGGCCAGGGCAGACATTTCTTCGTTGTCTTTGATGAATGGATTGTAATAATTGGGCCTTTTGACACTACCGGCGATAAATGCGATTTCCAGGGTATCCAGTTCTGAAGCAGGCTTGTTGAAATAATATTGAGCCGCAACCCCAAGACCGTGTCCATTGCCGCTGACATAGAACTGGTTGGCATAAAACTCCATTATTTTTTCTTTTGGATAATGGTACTCCAGCTTTAAGGCATAGAGCAGCTCTATAAGTTTGGATTTCAGGGAGCGGTCTTTTCTTTTGAACAGATTTTTGGCAGTTTGTTGCGTAAGGGTACTGCCGCCCTGGACAATTTTTCCGGCCCTGATATTGACAACCAGGGCTCTCAGGACACCTGGGATATCGGCACCGAAGTGTTCAAAAAAGTTATTGTCCTCAGCGGCGACAATGGCGTTAATAAAATCCCCGGGGATTTCATCATATTGAATATACTGCCGGTGAGCATCCTTGAAAAAGACCCCTATTTTGTTCTGGCCGTCACGATAATAAACCGGGCTTTCCATGGACAGGAGTCTTTCAATGTTGGTCTGGTTGATTTCATCACCTGGATTAAAGACAATGAACCAGAAAAAAGCAGCCAGGCCCGCAATAATTGTCAGCCCCAATAAAACTGTTATGAAATAAAGTAATTTCTTAAGCATAAACTGAAATCAAATGTTTGGATTTCAACCAGTAGTTGTAAAT
>JAAXQI010000127.1 GCA_012974315.1 Desulfobacterales bacterium
TCCTTGACCATTTCAACGTTATGCCCCAGCAAGGCAGCCATGTGTTCGCCAACCGGAATCAGTGAGAACTGTTCATCGTATTCACCCTCAGTCGGGCGACCAAGGTGCGACATCACCATCACTTTGGCGCCGGCATTCATGGCGTGTTCAATGGTTGGCAACGAGGCAAGGATGCGCTTGTCGCTGGTGACCTTGCCATTCTTGATTGGTACATTCAGATCCTGACGGATGAGGACACGCTTGCCAGCCAGGTCGAGATCAGTCATCTTGATGACAGACATATAAAACTCCTGAATATTTTTTATATATAAATGCAGTTAGTTAAAGACACTGGAGGCCTTAACAAACAACACCTTTTAAAACCTGCCAGCCCGGACTGTTCCAGGCTGGCAGCCATTTCAATTACACGTAATCCAACACGCGTGTCTGCCTGTTATCCGGCAATATGCTGGACAAAACGCATCATGTTACAGGTGTAGCCGTACTCGTTATCGTACCAGGACACCAGCTTCACGAAGGTGCCGTCCAGTGCAATACCGGCTTCAGCATCGAAGATAGATGACTGACTGCAGCCACGGAAATCCGTGGAAACCACCTTGTGATCTGTATAACCCAGCGTGCCCTTCATCGCGCCTTCTGAAGCGGTCTTGATAGCAGCACAGATGTCTTCGTACGGTGCTTCCTTGTCCAGCTCGACTGTCAAATCAACAACAGAGACATCGGAAGTCGGTACGCGGAAAGCCATACCGTACAGGAAGCTGCAGAAACAATCGCCTGTCCTGCGTAGCTCTCGTGGTTAACACCATAAACAAACATCGGCGTGCCATCCTTGGAAGGCGCACTCTGCACAACCTTTTTGGCACCGGCATCAATGTGTTTCTGGCAACTTTCTTCTGTCAGGAAGAAGCCCGTGCAATCGATTACGATTTCTGCACCGACTTCGTCCCACTTCAGGTCAGCCGGGTCACGCTCGGCAGTCAGTCGAATCTTGCGACCATCTACGATCATGTTATTGGCATCTGAAGTTACTTCACCATCAAAACGGCCGTGTACTGAATCATATTTCAGCATGTAAGCCAGATATTCGGGGTCCAGCAGATCGTTGATACCGACCACTTCGATACTGGGAAAATCCTTTGCAATGGCACGGAAAGCCATACGGCCGATGCGGCCAAATCCATTGATACCAACTTTGATTGCCATACAGGATTCTTTTAAATCAAAAGAATTTTCAGTGGTGGCCTTTTCTGTTGACGAAGGAGATCTGACACCACTTAAAAATCTTATCGGCAAATACGGAATAAACTACCCTGTTCTTATTGCAGACAATGTTGTGACCAGGAGTTTTGGCGGGGTGACAGGTATTCCGGTTTCTTATTTAGTCAACCGTCAAGGGCAAATAGTTAAAAAGTATCTGGGGTATGTTGATCATGACGTTCTCGAAGATGAGATCAAGAACATGCTTGCTGCAGAGTAAAGAGCCTCACCAATTATCCTGATGAATTTTTTTCATGCAATTTTCCTGGGGTTATTACAGGGTGTAACAGAATTTCTGCCGGTTTCAAGCTCCGCCCATCTTGCCCTTGTTGAATTTTTTCTTGGGATTGAGGAGGCAGGCCTGGTTTTTGATATTGCCCTGCACCTGGGAACTCTACTGGGTGTTCTTATTTATTTCCGGCGTGATTTTTTCATGATGTTCACAGCCCTGGTCAACCCCAGGATGTTGGGCGAAGAAGCCAGAAGGCAACGGTTCCTGTTCCTTTATATCTGCCTGGGAACAATACCTGCAGTAATAGCAGGATATTTTCTCAAAGATGCTGCTGAAACAATTTTCAGATCCCCCTTTGTTATTGCTGCTTCCCTGGCTGGAGCCGGCTTGTTATTGTTGCTGGCTGACAAGGCGGGAAAGCATATACGAGACATGAAATCCATTGGTTTTGTTGATGTGGCACTCATTGGCCTGTTTCAGGCATTTGCTCTCATGCCTGGAGTGTCCCGCAGTGGTATAACCATGACAGCCGGTCTTATGCTGGGGTTTAACAGAATGTCTGCTGCCAGGTTTTCTTTTTTGCTTTCAGTCCCTGTTATTTTGGGTGCAGGGGTATACAATCTGCCGGATATTGTCAGGCAGGGCTCTGAGCCGGGACAACTGGGATTTTATCTGGCAGGTTTTGCTGCTGCAGCAATTTCAGGCTACCTGGTGATCGCTTTTCTGTTGCGTTTTATTCAATCCCATTCCTTTGCTGTTTTTGCCTACTATCGATTTCTGCTGGCTGGAGTTGTGTTGTTGACGCAAATTATATGATCGCCTGAATCACAATAAATGGTATCCATGCAAGATGGAATACTGCATAAAATATGTATTGTATTCGGTCACATATATGATAATTTTACATGATCATCATAGTTGACTGTGATGGTCTGCAAGTATAACGTATTAGTGATGCGCATAAATTATATTTCCGAGCGTACAAAGATGAATGCAGCAGGTACAGGTGAATAATGTCATTTTATCCAATATGTCTTGATTTGGAAGCACACCACTGTGTAGTCGTGGGCGGCGGCAGAGTGGCTGAGCGAAAAGTGTTGGGGCTGCTGTCCTGCAGAGCGCAGGTTTCTGTAATAAGTCCTCTGTTGACCAATGAACTTCACCTGCAGCATGCAAATGGCACTATACTATGGATCGACAGGGAATATCGGCAAGGAGACCTGGCAGGTGCCTTTCTGGTTATCGCGGCAACCGATGATGAAGAGACCCAGAAGCAGGTTTATGAGGAGGCGGATGCCAATAATCTTCTATTGAATGTGGCAGATGTGCCCCATCGATGTAATTTCATCCTGCCAGCTACTGCAAGACGGGGTGACCTGACCATCTCGGTTTCCACGGCGGGCAAGAGTCCGGCTCTGGCCAGAAAGATACGCATGGAGCTTGAAAAAAGATATGGACCGGAATATAGAGTACTGGTCAATATTCTGGGTGGTATCCGGCCGCAGATTCTGGCTTTCGGGTTGCCGCAGTCTGAAAATGAAGAATTGTTTAAGCAACTGTTGCATGATGACATGGAAGAATGGATAAAGAATAAAAATTTGGAGAGCATAGAGAAGCACTTTCGCGCAGTTCTGGAGGATAGGGTAGGTGATGATTGGTTGCCTGGAGTCCGGTCCTCATTTGATGAAGAGTAGTTAAACTAGTTTCTAACCAGAAATGAGGATTTTTGTCGGAGAATAGGTAAGCGAGTTCACGAGACTCCGAGGATCGCTAAAAAAATAAGCGCAGGCATATGTTTGATATCGGAGTCTTCACTTTGTTCCGCTTACCTTCGAGCATTATTTTTTTAGCATGACGCAGAGATACGACAAAAAGACTATTTATGGGTGGAAACTGATTACAGGAGTATCTTTGAATGGGCTATCTATTATTTCAAATAACCCTGTTTGCCTATTTTCTGGCAACCGCCGCCTACATGGTTTACTTTTGGTCTCAACGACCTGAGATCAGGACAACAGCCCGTGGAATCCTAATCGGAAGCGGGTTGCTGCACACGCTCTACATGATCGTACGTTATATCGAGGCAGGTCACACACCGTTGACCAACCATCATGAAACTGTTTCATTCTTTGCCTGGTCACTCACCTGGGGATATCTCTCTTTTCACTGGAGATACAATGTCAGGAATTTTGGTTCATTTGTCAGTCCTCTCATAACAATTCTCATGCTTATAGCCACATTCTCATCCCGCGAGATTATGCCTCTGCCGCCTGCCTTGAAAAGTGCCTGGCTTCCAGTGCATGCCAGTATAGCAATAATGGCCAATGGGTTCCTGGCTCTCGCCTTTTGCGGCGGTATCATGTATCTCCTGCAGGAAAGGGAGCTGAAAAAAAAGCGTTTTGGACTCTTCTATACCCGGTTGCCGTCATTGGAATCCCTTGATCAACTGAACAGTCATTGCCTGGCTGTGGGTTTCCCCCTGTTGACCCTTGGTATAATCACGGGTTCCATCTGGGCCAAACAGGCCTGGGGGACTTACTGGCAGTGGGATCCCAAGGAGACATGGTCTTTAATTACATGGTTTCTCTATGCCGCCCTTTTGCACCAGCGATTCACCGTGGGTTGGAGGGGGCGACGCGCAGCCATTATGGCCATAATTGGTTTTTCAGCCGCTATTTTTACCCTGTGGGGAGTAACGTACCTGCTGGGAGGTGTCCATTCCTATGTCGGCTGAAAAGATCATGATCCTCGGGGTAAACCACAAGACTGCCCCGGTGGAAATTCGAGAGCGATTATCCTTCTCCAGTGATCCGGGGACCCCATATCGGGAGCTGAAGATCATACCGGGATGTGAGGAGTTCTGCTTTCTCTCTACCTGCAATCGGGTCGAGGTAATCTTTGTTTCCTCTACTCCTGGGGAAACCGAAAAAAAGATACGCAATTTTCTCTTCAATAATAGCATGAGTTATGAAGAGGCCGGCAAGTATGTCTACCTGCACCAGGGTGAGGCTGCAATACAGCATCTGTTCCGGGTTGGCGCAAGCCTTGATTCCATGATTGTCGGAGAGCCTCAAATACTGGGGCAGCTGAAACAGGCCTATAGGGATGCCTCGGAACAGGATGCAGCCGGCATGATATTGAACCGGTTTATGCACAAGGCCTTTTCCGTTGCAAAGCGTATACGAACAGAGACTGAAATAGGATCCAGTGCCGTATCCATCAGTTATGCTGCCGTAGAGTTGGCAAAGAAGATTTTCGGGAACCTGAAAAATAAAATAGCCATGCTGGTGGGAGCAGGCGAAATGGCTGAATTGGCAGCCCAACATCTTATGAACCAGGGCGTCGCCGAGGTAATTGTCGCCAACAGAACTTTTGAACGGGCGGTAAATCTGGCCCGCTGTTTTAATGGTAAACCGGTTTCACTGGAAGAGTTGATTCCTCAACTGGAGCATGTGGATATCCTGATCAGTTCCACTGGCTCCCCTGATATAATCCTGCACAGTAAAGATGTTAAACCTCTTATGCGCCAGCGGCGAAACAGGCCTCTTTTTCTGATTGATATTGCCGTGCCCCGTGATCTTGACCCTAAATTAAACGACCTGGATAATGTGTATCTCTACGGTATAGATGACTTAAGTACTATCGTGGATATCAATAAGGCTGAGCGGAACAAAGAAGCGGTTCATGCGGAGAGGATCGTCACCGAAGAAACCCTTAAGTTCATGCTTTGGCTTGGTTCCATGGAGGTAACACCAACGATTGTTGCCATTCGTGAAAAAGCGGATGTGATCCGCAAGGCAGAGTTGGAAAAAACACTCCCCAATTTAGGCAACCTGTCTGAGAAGGAAATCCTGGCAATTGAAAAAATGACTTCTGCCATGATGAATAAAATTCTCCATCATCCTGTTGTCTATCTGAAGAAAGATCATTCCCACAAGGACAAGAAGGTGAAACTCGCCCTGATTCGAAAATTGTTCAATCTGGATCCGGGAAATTCCGATTAGACTTTTCTGAACAACCTTTTAACTTCATGCATAGTCAGGACAAGGGAACACATATTGCTGAAGAGGCTTTTGTTATCCTTCATTCCGGTGAGATCCCTGAAGTTACCTACCATGAATCACTTTATTTTCTGACAGAAGATGCTGATGGCCCGGGCCTGCAGCTGAATTCTGATGATATCCTTCCTCTTAAGCAGGCAGTTGTAAAACGGTACCGGGCAATAATTCTAAGAGACCTTGACCCTGGAAATCGTGATAAGAGTCTTTATAGGGGGCTGGCACGCTGTGTAGCAAATTGGCAGCGGTTAATGAAATTCTGTAACCGGGAGAGAATTGATTTTTCGGTAATACAGGCTGAAACTGTAGATGCTTTGAAGGAATTTTTAAATAATGAAGTGGGGGATGTGCAAAGCGGCAGGTGCAGTTCTTGTATAAATTGTTCGTATAAGGAAATTGAGGAATTGGTAATTTCTCTGGGTATTTCGGGGGGTGATTTGCCGAAGGGGTGGCAGGAGCTTTGTCCGGAAGGTAAGTGAATCTGTTTTATAGGAAATTTCCTACACTTGATATCCAGTAATATTGTTCATTTCTTTGCTTGTATTTATGCCCTTTAGGGTACAAAGAATTGAACCAGCAGCGAGGTGGCAAAGAAAGTACAGTCAATTACTAGGCCTTCAGCTTCCCTACGTTTAGTATTTTGGAAATGCTCAAAATGAATACTTGTTGCAGAAGTATTCAGTCAACATATCCACCGGACACCTTGACCTTTTAAGAATCATTCACGAGTCTAGCGTAAGTCGGCTAGTTAATAC
>JAAXQI010000016.1 GCA_012974315.1 Desulfobacterales bacterium
CGAAAAAAATAAGCGCAGGCATATATATGATATTCCGAGCATTATTTTTTGAGCATGACGCAGAGATACGACGAAAAGGCCATTTATGGACAGGCACTAACTACAAAAACCGCGGAGGTGGACCATGAGTATATATTATCGTCTAACTTTTTTACTGGTTGCTTTCTGTTTTATTTTCCATACCGCTTTATCAGTCCAGGCTGAAGAAGGAAGTAAATATGGGCAATGGCAGTCATCTGATGACCGGTTGGGAGAGATGATAAATGATCTGGACAAGATCATTGAAGAGGCCCAAATATCCAGGGCAGCCCATCCTGGATTTCTTCAGGATCTAAACAGGACCATTAATCAATACCGGCTTCCTAAAAAGTTACTCTTCTTTGCAGATGATTTTGCTGACAATAATTTTACCGAAAACCCAATATGGATTGTGAAGAAAGGAACATTCAGCATTGACAGTTTCGGGAGCCTCTATTCGTCCATTGCCATTCGCAAACCGGTTGCAGAAAAAGAAACTGAACCAGCATCAGAGGGTGATCGAAATCTGCGTATACTGTTTGGCGTTTTAAATGAGCTGACAAAAGACGGAAACAATCAGCAGGAACAAGGTGAGAATACTGAAACCCAGGCAATGATCAGCAGTGCGGCCCCTATCCCAAATACTTTCACCTTGGAATTTTCCTTCAGATCAAATGCCAATTGGGGCTCTACAAGCATAGGAGTAATTAAAGGAGATGATCCCCAGTCCGGTTACCATCTTGTTTACCAGGCATCGCCTGCAGAAAACCGCCCCATGCAACTTATCAAGTATCGCTACGGAAAACCGTATATTATAGCTGAAGTCACTGAAAATTCTCCAAATCTGGATGATGATGCAAATCATACTGCACAGCTCATTCGCTCATCCAAAGGAGACATGGTGGTTACAATTGACAGCATCGAGGTGATACGCACCTCTGACCTTTCCTATCAGGATGCTTTTACGGGTGTTATGATCATAAACAACGGTGGCAGTTATAATTACGACAATATTGAATTTTTCATTGACCAATAAAATGTTTGTTTAACCATACAAAATCAAACAAAAAGGGAATACTTATGAGCGACAAACTGCGTTTTATCATAGGTGCTGCAGACAAAAGCATTCCTGTTGAGCAACTGGCAGAAGCAGATAAAAAAAATAGAGGCAACAAAACCGAAGGCTTCTAAGGGCAGAAAACGGGAGAGTGTCGGCGAAGCCTTTGTCAAAAACGCAGCACGTTCTATTGGCAGCCAAATCGGCCGCAGAATAATTCGTGGCGTACTTGGATCACTTTTCGGAGGGAAGTAAAAATTTTACGAATATAGGCATATTCGACAATCTGTTTCAATAAACGCTAACCTTCAGGGACTCTGTTCATGACTTTTTCTTAAGTCTGGCCCATGTGTCCCTAAGGGTGACAGTCCTGTTAAAAACAAGTTTTTCTTTCGTACAATCGTATCTATCCGCACAAAAATATCCCAACCTTTCAAACTGGCATATTTCTTCCGGTTTCATTTCCCCAAGACTTGGTTCTACGCAACAGTTATCAAGAATCTCCAGGGAATCTGGATTAATGTGCGCAGTAAAATCCTCTCCATCCTTTCCATCGGCAGGGTTTTCTTTGACAAAAAGATGACTGTATAGCCTGACTTCCGCCTGCAGTCCATGTTCAGCTGAAACCCAGTGCAGAGTGGCTTTTACCTTGCGTCCATCAGGTGCATTCCCACCTCTTGTTTCAGGATCGTACGTACAGCGCAACTCGATCACTTCTCCTGTATCCTTGTCCTTTACTACATCAATACAGGTAATAAAATAACCATAACGCAACCGCACCTCCCGGCCTGGTGCAAGACGAAAAAATTTCTTTGGAGGTTCTTCCATAAAATCATCCTGTTCGATATAGAGCACTTTGGAAAAAGGAACTTTACGGGTACCGGCACCAGGATCTTCCGGGTTATTGACAGCATCAAGCAGGTCCACGTCTCCTTCCGGATAATTTTCGATAACTACCTTTAGCGGCTTTAAAACAGCCATAAACCTGTTGGCCCGCTTGTTGAGGTCCTCCCTTAAACAATGTTCCAGCAACGCCACATCAACAGTACTCGCCTTCTTGGCTACCCCGATGCGATCACAAAAATCACGGATCGACTCAGGAGTAAAGCCACGCCGCCTCAACCCTGAAATGGTAGGCATCCTCGGATCATCCCAGCCATTCATATATCCTTCTGTTACAAGTCGGACCAGCTTGCGCTTGCTCATGATGGTATAGGTAAGATTCAAGCGGGCAAATTCAATCTGCTGCGGATGGCAGGCAAGCTCCAACTCATCAATAAACCAGTCATAAAGCGGTCTATGATCTTCAAATTCCAGCGTACAGATGGAATGGGTAATTCCCTCAATGGAGTCGGACTGGCCATGGGCAAAGTCATACATAGGATAAATGCACCATGCATCACCGGTTCTGTGATGGCTGGCATGCAATATCCGATATATTACCGGATCACGCATGTTGAGATTGCCAGACGCCATATCTACTTTGGCGCGCAGGACATATTGTCCATCCGGAAATTCACCGTTTTTCATACCCTCGAAAAGGGTAAGATTTTCTTCGACACTTCTATTGCGATACGGGCTTTCCTTTCCGGGCTCGGTAAGTGTGCCTCTATATTCTCTGATCTCTTCAGCGCTTAAACTGTCAACATAGGCCTTGCCTTTCCTGATCAAACGCAGGGCAAACTCATAAAATTTCTCAAAATAGTCCGAGGAAAAATAAAGGCGGTCTTCCCAGTCAAATCCGAGCCATTTGACATCCTCCATGATCGAATCAATATATTCCTGTTCTTCCTTGACTGGATTGGTATCATCAAAACGCAGGTTGCACAGACCGTTAAAGTCCCCTGCCAGATCGAAGTTAAGACATATGGATTTTGCATGGCCGATATGCAGATAGCCATTTGGTTCAGGTGGAAAGCGGGTCATCACCTTGCCACCATTTTTATTGGCCTTCACATCAGCATCGACAATTGCTGCGATAAAATTTGAAACTGTAACTGTGTCCGGGTTAGTCATTGGTATTTAACTTCTATCTTTTAAGATTAAAACGTCCATCAATGAGCACATCATCGCCATAGCGCCGGGTACTCATTATTTTCAATTGAGACATATCTATTTTTTTCTTTCCAGGAAAACTTGCCAAAGGCACTCCCTGATCTCCCAGAAATACCGGGGCCACAAACAGTAAAATCTGATCTGCCAGGTTTGCCTGCAAAAAAGAACCGTGAACTTTACTTCCACCCTCAACAAGGACGCTTGTTATCTGGGCCTTGCCAAGTTCACTTAAAACCGCTTTCAGGTCAAGCATACCCTTGGAAACAGGTACTGTCTTTACAACGGCACCGGCTTCTTCGAGTTTGCTGCGCTTTTTTTTGTCCGCCCCCCGTCCGCAGAAAATCCACGTCTGGGAAGAGGATTCCTGCTGTATCATTGTGGCGGATTCCGGCAAACGCAACTCTGCATCAAGAACTAAACGAAGGGGGTCGCGTCCAGAACCACGTCGATGTAACCTGGTGGTTAAAGAAGGGTCATCAACCAGTCCAGTACCTATTCCAACGAGTATGGCATCAACCTGATTTCGTAAGGCATGAACACGTTGCAATGACTTCTGTCCTGTGATCCGGGTCGATTGACCGGGACCCGCTGCAATTTTTCCATCAATACTCATCCCTGCTTTGATTATTACCCAGGGACGACCAGTGGTTGTGTGCTTGATAAAAGGCAGGTTAATTCCCCGGCATTCATTCTCCAGGATGGATGATGAAACTGCTACTCCATTTGATACAAGTTTTTTTGCACCACCACCGGCAACCCCTGGATTGGGATCAAGCATCCCGATAACGACCCGGGAAATACCTGCCCTTAAAATTACCTTCGTACAGGGCGGTGTGCGACCAGTATGATTACAGGGCTCCAGGGTTACATAGAGGGTGGCGTCTTTTGCCTTTTTGCCAGCTTCTCTGAGGGCATGAATTTCTGCATGGGGTGTTCCGGCCCGTTTATGATAGCCCTTGCCCACTACTTTGTTATTCTTAACTACAACCGCTCCAACACAAGGATTCGGCGAAGTTCTTCCAATCCCTTTTTTTGCCTCCCGCAAGGCCAGATGCATATAACTGCGGTCAATATCAGCCAATTTGATCCTTCCTGGTATCAAGCAATCCTTTCAGTTCATCCATAAATTCATTAATATCCTTAAACTGCCTGTACACAGAAGCAAACCGGACATAAGCAACCTCGTCAAGCTTGGCCAACCCTTCCATCATCTTTTCCCCAACCCACTGGGTCGGCACCTCACGCTCCCCCACATCCTGGAGCTCTCTTTCAAGGGAATCAACAAATTCATCAATATCAGCCATGCTTACAGGTCTTTTCTCACAGGCTTTTTTCAGTCCAACCACTACTTTATAACGGTCATAAGCCTCCCTGCGCCCATCTTTTTTGATGAGCATGGGCATCATGACCTCCAATCGTTCATAGGTTGTAAATCGCTGCTCGCATGATTCACAGGAACGGCGGCGGCGAATAATAGTATTCTCCTTGTTCAGCCTGGAATCGACTACCTTGTTTTCAAGATGACCGCAGTATGGACATTTCATGTTTTTTTCCCTGGTAAGTTATTGGTCGGTTTCCTGAATATAAAGCAAAAAGGCAACTCTGACTACTTCAAGCCTGTTGTTACCTTTAGAAAATCCCCGATTCATTTACCGTAATAGTTCAACCAATTTTTTTCGGAACGATCCCTGCTTCAGCAAGCAAATCAGCGGCAAGTGAGTCTGAGTAACCTTCCTTATAATAAATATCAACTATCTGGGCATTTATCAGCATCTTGGTGCAGATCGAACAGGGCATGTTAGTACAGTAGAGTGTGGCACCTTTTATAGTGACACCATGAATAGCTGCCTGAATAATGGCATTTTGTTCTGCATGCAGACCACGGCACAACTCATGGCGTTCACCTGAGGGGATCCCCATTTGCTCACGAAGGCATCCCACATCCAGACAATGATTTATTCTGGCAGGAGCCCCGTTGTATCCAGTGGTAATAATCCGTTTGTCCCGAACGAGAATGGCTCCAACACGACGCCTGGTGCAGGTGGAGCGCTGGGCTACAAGTTCAGTGATACCCATGAAGTAATCATTCCAGGATGGCCGCGTAACTTTTTCCATGACTTAATAGTAATTTTTTGAATTTTTTCACCTGGAACCCAGGTGTCTTGGCAGAATTGTTTTTTTGTTTTGTTCGTTCTTAAAGCAACTATTCCTCTCCTGTATAAAGATCAGGATAAATTGGAAACCTTTCGCACAACGCTTTCACCTCACTACGTATTTGTGTAAGCGCCTGCTCATCCTTGCGGTTTAAAATTGCCCGGTGCATCCACTTAGCAACCTGCTCCATTTCACTCTCTTTCAGGCCGCGGCTGGTAACCGCTGGAGTTCCGACCCTGATACCTCCGGTGACAAAGCGGCTTTGGGTGTCAAAGGGGATTGCGTTCTTATTGACTGTCAAGCCTGCGAATTCCAGAGCCTCCTCAGCGTCCTTGCCAGTTATATCTTTGTTGGTCAAATCCACCAGCAGTAAATGATTATCAGAACCACCTGATACCAGTTTGTAACCATGCCCAAGCAGTGCTGCTCCAAGGGTTTGGGAGTTTTTTACTATCTGCTGCTGATAGAGAACAAACTCTTCAGTCATAGCCTCCTTGAAACTGACTGCCTTGGCGGCAATAACATGCATCAACGGTCCACCTTGAATACCTGGAAAGATCTTGCTGTTCAAGCTTTTACCGTACTCCTCCTTGGCCAGAATCAGGCCTCCTCTCGGGCCTCGCATGGTTTTATGGGTCGTGGTTGTAACATAATCGGCACAGGACACAGGCGAGGGATGGACACCTGCTGCCACCAGCCCGGCAATATGGGCCATGTCCACCATAAAAAGGGCATCAATCTGATCAGCTATTGTACGAAATGCCTCAAAATCAATAAGACGGGGATAGGCACTGGCACCAGCTACAATCATTCTGGGCCTGTGTTCATGAGCGACACGCTCCACTTCCTCCATGTCGATCATGCCTGTTTCCTTATCAACTCCATACGATATGAAATTGAAAAGCTGTCCAGAGAAGTTGACTGGACTACCATGGGTGAGGTGTCCACCATGGGCGAGATCCATGCCCAATACCTTGTCGCCGGGGTTCAATGCGGCAAAATAAACAGCCATATTTGCCTGGCTGCCGGAATGGGCCTGAACATTAGCATATTCCGCCTGAAACAGTTCCCTGGCTCGGTCGATTGCCAGATTTTCTATAACATCGGCATTATCACAACCGCCATAATAGCGCTTACCGGGATACCCTTCGGCATACTTATTGGTGAAGATGGAACCTTGCGCCTCAAGTACTGCTTCACTAACTATATTTTCAGAAGCAATAAGTTCAAGATAGTCGCGCTGACGATCCAGTTCATTTCTTATAGATCTGTAGACCTCGGGATCGAGGGTTTTCAAAATTGACATCGTTCGTATGCCTCAACTAAAAATAAATTAATTACAACTGCTTTCATTTAAACATTTCGATCCGGCGCTGATGCCTGCCACCGGCAAAATCTGTAGTCATCCAGGTTCGTACTGTTTCTGCAGCCAAGCCTTGACCGATAACCCTTGCTCCGAGGCAGAGAACATTTGCGTCATTGTGTTCCCGGCTCATCCTGGCGGAAAACATTTCATGACAGAGGGCTGCCCTGATACCAGGAATACGGTTCGCAGCCATTGACATGCCGATCCCTGTTCCACAGATCAGAATGCCTCGTTCACATTTACCATCTTTGACAAGTAAACTGACAGCCTTTGCAAAATTTGGATAATCTACTGATTCAGAAGAATTGCATCCCTGGTCGTCAATTTCATGACCAAGTTCTTTGAGTACAGACTTTACAATGTCTTTCAGATCAAGCCCGCCATGATCACACCCAATGGCTACCTTCAAGGTATCACCTCTACAATTAACTTCGTTTTAGTCTTCAAATTTCTTCATAACAAGGACTGCATTGGTGCCGCCAAATCCGAAAGAATTAGATATACCAGCCCTGATAAGAGTCTCTCTTGCCTTGTTAGGCACATAATCCAGATCACATTCAGGGTCAGGATTTTCAAGATTTATTGTTGGTGGAATTATCTGGTCCCTGATGGACAAGGCAAGAAAAACAGACTCAACGCCGCCAGCTCCTCCCAGCATATGACCGATCATGGATTTAGTTGAACTGATGGCAAGTTTATAAGCATGCTCACCAAATACGGTCTTTATTGCCCTGGTCTCCACCACATCGTTCAAAGGTGTCGATGTACCATGGGCATTAACATAGTCAATATCCCCAGGGGCAAGCCCGGCATCATCCAGGGCCATCTGCATGCACCTGGCTGCTCCATCACCATCCTCGGGCGGGGCCGCCATATGATAACCGTCTCCGGACAGGCCGAAGCCGATCACTTCGGCAATAATATGCGCACCACGGTTTTGGGCATGCTCAAGCTCCTCAAGAACCAGCATGCCTCCACCTTCAGAGATAATAAAGCCATTACGGTCTTTATCAAAAGGCCTTGAAGCCTTTTCCGGGCTCTCATTATTACGGGATAATGCCTTCATGGCGTTAAACCCGCCAACTGCCAGTGAACATACGGTGGATTCGCTGCCTCCGGTAATTGCCATATCACAATCACCGCGAGCTAAAGAACGAAAAGCCTCACCGACGGCATGGGTGCCGGCGGCACAGGCTGTGGTCAAAGAAAGATTGGGGCCCTTTGCACCATATACGATGGATATCTGTCCCGCGCTCATATTCGAGATGACCATGGGAATAAAAAACGGGGTAATCTTACGGGGGCCACGCTCCAAAACGACATTGTGATACTTCTCAATGGTTGACAAGCCGCCAATGCCGTTGCCGGTAAAGACGCCAACGCGAGTCGCATTCGTATCGTCAATGGTCAGGCCGGATTCTTCCAGAGCCATTCCTGCAGCTGCCACTGCATATTGAACAAAAGCATCAAGATGCCTTGCCAATTTGGGCTCGATAAAATCCTCAGGATTAAAATCCTTGACCTCGGCGGCTATCTTGACAGCATAATCAGTTGTATCAAAACGCGTAATAAGGCCGACTCCGCTCTTGCCGTCACACAAGTTGCGCCAGGTTTTTTCAGTTCCGGTCCCAAGTGGGGTTACCAGGCCGGTGCCTGTCACTACTACCCTACGTTTCACCATTTTCACCAATCAGAATATATCTTGTATTCTGCATACACTGAACCGACTTCAATGAAAAAATGCGGGGGAAAACAAAACCTCTTATGCCCTCGCAATAAACATTCTCCAGCGCGAATCAGAAAAAGGATTCTTATTAGACTTTCTGCACGTGATCAATGGCATCCTTAACCGAGGTAATTTTTTCTGCCACCTCATCAGGAATTTCGATTCCAAAAGCTTCTTCCATTGCCATGATGAGCTCAACAAGATCCAAGGAATCGGCACCCAGGTCATCAACGAAAGATGCGCCCGGTACAACCTTGTCTTTATCAACACTTAACTGCTCAACAATGATATCAATCACTTTCTCTTCTGCCGACATGTTCAATTCTCCTTAAGTATTTGTTCTAACGTTAGCGCTCTAAATAAAGCATATTTATTCAAAAAAATAAATTAAACTTGCTAAAATCGATCAATAGATCATGCAAGTGTATCAACCCATAAACATTCCGCCGTTGACATGTATGACCTGGCCGGTCACATATCTGGCATCTTCAGAAGCCAGATATGTCACTGCCCCTGCAATATCTTTTGGTTCGCCAAGGATACCGAGGGGAATCTCTGAGAGTATTTTTTCCTTCACTGCTTCGGGAAGTTCACTTGTCATATCAGTATCAATGTATCCCGGTGCCACGCAATTTACCGTGATACCCCGTGATGACAGTTCCCTGGCAGATGAACGTGCAAGGCCTACCAGACCGGCTTTGGCCGCAGAATAATTCACCTGACCTGCATTGCCGGCAAAACCGACCACAGAGGTTATAATGATTATCCGCCCCCATCGCTGTTTCATCATTGGCCTGCACCCTGCCTTAATGCAATTAAACGCACCCTTCAGGTTAACATCCATGACCTGATCCCAGGCTTCCTCTTTCATGGTTGCCAAAAGACCGTCCCTGGTGATCCCGGCATTACATACCAGGATATCTATCCTGCCGCATTCAGCAGCTATCTGCTTGAAGGCATCCTGGACCTCTGAGGTCTTTGATACATCAAACTTGACCAGTACGCATTCACCGCCAATGGACTCAACCTGTCTTTGTCTCCTCAGCTGCTTCCGACCGGCTGACAAAATTAATTACAACCTTGGCTCCCATTTTAGCAAGCTGCAGACAGATAGCTCGACCAATTCCCCGGCTGCCGCCAGTAACAACAGCCACTTTTCCTGCTAAACTCATTATCCCCTTCTCTCCTTGATCTTTTCTATCAGTTTGGGCACAACCTCAAACAAGTCCCCTACTATGCCATAGGTTGCAACATCAAAAATTGAGGCATGGGGATCTTTGTTAATCGCGACAATGGTCTCGGAAGATTGCATGCCAACAACGTGCTGAATAGCCCCGGAAATGCCGCAGGCTATATAGAGTTTCGGGTTGACCGTTTTTCCGGTCTGGCCTACCTGATGCGGATAAGCAATCCATTCAGAGTCTACCGCAGCCCGGGAAGCCCCTACAGCCCCACCTACAGCATCCGCCAGTTGCTTTATGAGTTCAAATCCTTTTTCATTATCCAGGCCCCGGCCTCCTGAGACAATAATTTCTCCCTCGGTGATATTTACCTGATCCTGCTCTTCAAGCACGCTGCGCAGAACCTTAACCTTGGATTGCAGTCGTTCCGGCTGGGGCTGATAATTAATTATTTCCCCTTTTCTATTCAGATCCTGCTGAACAGCTTTCATGACACGCGGCCTGACAGTTGACATTTGCGGCCTGGTAAAAGGACATTCGATTGTTGCCATGATATTGCCACCAAAAGCCGGCCTGGTCTGCAACAAAACCCCATCATCCGGTCTGATTGCCAGCTGGGTACAATCTGCAGTCAAACCGGTGGCAAGAGATGTGGCCACCAGTGGTATGAACGAGCGGCCAATGGCGGTAGCCCCTGCCAGCACAACTTCCGGCTTCTGCTCCCGGACCACATCCTCCAAAATATTGCCAAATATTTCATCAGTGAAATATTCAAGAGCAGGGTCATCAACCTGATAGACAATATCAGCTCCATAAGAGACAAGATCCCTGGCTGCGCCGCCAAGGCCGGAACCAAGGAGAACTGCGCTGAGTGTCACTTTTTGCTGATCGGCAAGTTCACGTCCAATGCCAAGCAATTCAAATGATACCGGCACAACTTTCCCATGGCGATATTCAGCGAATATCATTATTCCCGACCACTCGGCCAGGTCAACCTGTACAGCCTTCTCCTTGCTATCAATACTCAAAGCACCAACTTCACAACTGTCCACACAGGAACCGCAAAGGGTGCACTTTTCATTGACAACAGCAACGCCATCAATAACTTCAATGGCGCCGAAGGTACATTCTTCCTCGCAAACACCACAGCCTATACAGGTCTCTATATCAATTTTCAGCATAATTTACAGATACGGTTCAAGTTTATTTACCAGTTGTTCAACCTGCTCATCAACAGTACCTTCCAGCATTGCCCGTTCGCCTTTAAATTCAGGGGCAAAAACCTTCACCACCTGTGTCGTCGAACCGGGCAGTCCAAGACTGTCTGGATCTGCCTCTATAGCTTCAGCATTTAAAATTCTAATGGAGAGGCTCTTGGCTTTCATCTTGCCCTTTAAGGAAGGCACCCGTGGTTCGTTTATCTCTTTTACTACGGTAAGCAGACCCGGCAGGGGAATCTCAACTTCGTCATACCCGTCGTCCATCAAGCGATGCAGAAGAATCGCTCCGTTTTCAAATCCGGTAATCTTCCTTACACAGCTGACATAGGGAATATTCAAACGTTTAGCCAACCCGGGTCCGACCTGGGCGGTATCACCATCTATTGCCTGTTTACCGCAAAGGATCAGATCAAACGGGCCTGTCTTTTCTATGGCTTTTCCCAGGGTATAGGTTGTTGCCCAGGTATCTGCACCGGCAAAAGCACGATCCGAAACAAGAACAGCCTCATCTGCTCCGCAGGAAACTGCCTCACGCAAGATGGCCTCAGCCTGTGGAGGGCCCATACTGAGAACAGTTACCGTGCCGCCATGCTGTTCTTTCAAACGGACTGCCTCTTCAACTGCATGCCGGTCAAAGGGGTTCATGATGGACTCAACTCCTTCCCGGGCCATGGTGTTCGTTTTAGGATCCAAACGGACATCTTTGGCGTCAGGGACCTGTTTAATGCAAACAATTATATTCATGGGTATTCAATGATTCGTTATTATTTCGTATGATACTCCGAGGATTTCTGGCAACCGGAACCTGTCAAGTATATTCCTTGTTCAGTTCCTGTCCAATAACATTTCGCTGAATCTGGTTCGTTCCTTCATATATCTGGAGAATTTTTGCATCACGCATCATCTTCTCCACCGGGTATTCACGCATATACCCATAACCCGCCAAAACCTGTACAGCATCAACGGTCACTTTCATTGCCATGTCAGTCGCAAATACCTTACACATTGATGAGGCTTTGGTCATATCTTTGGGGTGGACAGCTATATGCTTGGCCGCAGCATAAACAAGAGATCTGCCCGCCTCAACCTGAATTGCCATATCAGCCAGCATGTGCTGAATCGCCTGGAAAGAAATAATCGGTTTGCCGAACTGAACACGCTGTTTAGCATAGGTCACAGACTCATCAAGCGCTGCCTGCCCTAAGCCCACACCAAGAATCGCAATTCCCGGTCGGGACAGATCCAGTGTTTTCATAACTGTAATAAACCCCGATCCCTGTCGACCGATCAAACGATCCTTGGGAATCCGGCAGTCCTTGAAAATCAGTTCACAGGTAGCGGAAGCACGGATACCCATTTTTTTCTCTTTTGGACCACAGGAGAATCCCGGATCAGTGTCTTCAACTACAAACATGGAAGCACCTCTTGCCCCCTTGCTCTTATCGGTCATGGCAACTACCGAATAGATTTGAGCTTCTCCGGCATTGGTTATCCACTGTTTGGTGCCGTTCAGCACCCATTCGTCACCATCAAGTACGGCGGTAGTCTGAATCCCTGATGCATCACTGCCGGCATTTGCTTCAGTAAGGGCAAAAGCAGCTCTCCTCTTGCCAGTTGCGACATCCGGCATGTATTGCTGTTTCATCTCTTCACTGCCGGACAATAATATTGGATAAGCTCCCAAAGCGCTGGCAGCAAAACTTGTAGCAACTGCAACACATCCACGCCCGAATTGCTCCAGGGCAAGCACTACCTCGAAACAGCCGCCACCAAAGCCACCATATTCTTCAGGAATATAAAGACCATAAAGATCTGCCTGGGCAATCTCATTCAGAATTTCTGTAGCAAACTCTTCTTTCTCATCCAATTCCGCCCGTTGTGGAATAATTTTCTCATCAGCAATCTGTCGGGCAATATCGACAATCATCTGTTGTTCTTCAGTTAAAAAATAATCCACCTTTCACTCCCATGTATTAATTGCAGTAATTTAAGAAAGAAGAAATCATCAAAATTTATACCCTCTTCCGCGCCCTGCAAGCAAGCTCAAAAACAAAAAAAATATCATTCTTCTCGCAGCAAGTCTCTCTACCAGCGCCAAAGCGCGACTCCCCAGGTAAAACCTCCGCCAAACACACTGAAAAGCAGCAGATCATCTTTTTGCAGACGCCCTTCACGGTTCGCCTCGTCCAGAGCTATTGGCAGACTGGCTGCAGATGAATTGCCATATTTCTGTATGGTTGTATATACTTTTTCAAATGGCAGGTTAACCCTTTCAGCCAAACTTTTGAGAATTCTGATATTTGCCTGGTGAGGGATCATAAGATCAATGTCATCCACCGTGATTCCCTCTTTGTTAAGCAAAATCTCTACAGCATCTCCCATACCACGAACAGCATATTTAAAGACATCCCTCCCAGCCATGTTGAATGTCGAGCCATCATAAGAACTTTTGCGGTCAGGAATTGTCTCATAATCCACAACCGGGCAGTAGCAACGTGGAGCAGGATCCAAGCTCAGCAATTGCCAGAGGCGCCCATCACTATAAAGCTGGCTGGACAATAAACCGTCTTCATCATTACTACCTGTGACTACACAGGCGCCGGCACCATCACCAAAGAGAATGCAGGTGTTGCGATCCTGCCAGTCCACCCTGGCGGAAAGTGTTTCCGCCCCTATTACGAGAATCTTCATGTCAGGTGCATTTTTTATATATCTGTCTGCTATCTCCAGAGCATAAAGAAAACCGGAACAGGCAGCACTGATATCAAATGCAAACGCATTTTCAGCACCTATTTCCTTCTGTACAAGACAGGCACAGGATGGCATTACCATTTCGGCGGTTATAGTGCCCACTATAATCATATCAATTTCCTGAGCAGTAACTCCAGCCATGGTTAACGCCTTGTTAGCTGCCTCGGCCGCCATTTCTGAAGTCTCTTCTCCGGATCCTGCTATTCTTCTGGTTTTAATACCGGTCCGGGTCGTTATCCACTCATCACTTGTCTCTACGATCTTTTCCAATTCATTATTGGTCAAGATACGTTTTGGCAAATAAGAGCCCGTCCCAATTATTTTTGACCTAGCAGTCATTCAATCTCTCCAGGCTTTTGAACAGCATCGGATTCATTTTGCACTTCTTCTGCCTGGGCCGGATTAAATTCTGACAACATCTGTGTTATATGCCCATTGACCTTGCTGCGAATCATCTCCGCTGCAACCTTTATGGCATTTTTAATGGCTTTGGCATTAGAACGGCCATGGCAAACTATTCCTGTACCATTCACACCCAATAGCGGTGCTCCGCCATATTCAGCATAATCGACCCTTTTGCCAAAATTGCGGAAAGCCTGCCTGGCAAGAATATAGCCTACTTTTGCCATAAAGCTCTTCGACATTTCAGTACGCAACATGGTCATAATTGCTTCAGCTAATCCCTCGCTGACTTTCAGGCAGACGTTTCCAACAAAACCGTCACAGACGATAACATCGACATCTCCCTGGAAAATATCCCTGCCTTCTACATTACCAATGAAATTGAGCGAACTTTTCCTGAAGAGTTCGTGGGCGCTTTTGACCAGCACATTTCCCTTGCCGCCCTCTTCACCGATACTAAGCAGCCCGATGCGGGGTTTCTGGATTTGAAACAGGTTGTCTGAAAACGCCGAGCCCATAACACCGAATTGGAAGAGATGCTGAGGACGGCAGTCAACATTTGCGCCCACATCCATCATGACCAGAGGATTTTTCAGCGTTGGGAATATACTGGCAATCCCGGGCCTTAAAACATTTTCCAAACGGCCCAGCGATTTAATGGCTGAAACCATGGTTGCGCCGGAGTTACCCGCGCTCACTACACCATCTGCTTCACCATTCTTGATCTGCTCAAATGCTCTGATGATTGATGAATCCTTTTTCTTTCGTATTGCTTCAAAAGGGGACTCATCCATGGAAACTGTTTGAGAAGCATGAACGATATGCAACCTGGAGGACGCACGAGGGTGATTCTGCAAAACTCTGTTGAGGACATTTTCATCGCCGATGAGTGTTACATCCAGGTCTGATTCCTCAACAGCCTGTATCGCCCCGATAACCATTTCCTCCGGGCCTCGTTCGCCACCCATGGCATCAAGGGCAATACGCAATGTCACTTTTTACTCCAGTTCTGCATCAAGCTTAATAACAGTTCTGCCATTATAGGTTCCACAGCCGCTGCAAAGCCTGTGCGAAATCTTGGGCTCCCCGCATTTGGGACAGCTTGAGATAACCGCAGGAGTTAACGCATCATGGGAGCGCCTTTTCCTCGTCCTGGAATGGGAATGTCTATGTTTGGGTAAAGCCACCTTCTAACCTCCTAATATATATATATTTTTCTTTACGGCATATTTCAGGAAGATATATCTGCTTCTTCATAAAAATCTGCTTTTGACATGACCAAATACTAAACAGCGGAGACTATAAAAAATTACCCATAATTGTCAAGTTATTTTCCTATTGTAACGCTCTTTATTACAATTCTTACGTGTTTTTCCTCCAACGTAAATTTTGACATCCATTTGTGCAAAAAAAATGCAATAATATGTTTAGTTCCAGACCGTTCAGACTATATCATCAAAATCTTTTCAAATAACCAGGGAGCGATTTTCAGAAACAGGGGTTTGGCCCCGACCTTACATTTCTCAGCCAGCTCGCCAGGGCCAGCACAATAAAAAAATTGACTAAAAACAGACTGTATTCTCCTGCCATTCCGGTCATCCCTTCCGTTTTCTCCATGAGATACCCGACGGGATAACTCACCACAATAGAAGAGAGTGCAAGGTATCCAATGGTATGGATAAAAAACAACAAAAAAGCAGTTAGAAGTTTTCCCATTTGAGGAAGCATGTGTTTTTTCAGCTGTCCAAGCAAGCGCTCCAAAACAAGTAAAACAAAACCCAACAACGCACCTGGCAATAATGTCCAGAAAACTAAAAAATATTCCGTTTCGTGCACATATGAAAAAAGTAATGTGATGAGAGATAATATAACGACAGAGGTTATTAGCATCATGAAAACGGCATAAACACTTAACTTCAAAGGTGGGCCGTCAAATATTCTCGCCTTTGAAACCCGACGCAACCTCACACTATCCTTTTCAGCAATTTTTGAATTCATCGCACGCATATATAT
>JAAXQI010000010.1 GCA_012974315.1 Desulfobacterales bacterium
ATTGAACGTATTATTCTTTATAGATGATATTAGTCAGAAAAGATAAATCTGTCCGCTTTTTTCTCTGTCTGCAATGTTGACAGAATCCAGAATCAGGGTTTATCCTTTAATCTTTCGCCTTGTACCATCCGCCTTGTGCCCTGAGCCTTTATCTTTAATCTTTTCCCCTTGAACCCTTTTACTTGTGCCCTGGGCCTTTCTCCTGACAAGTTTGATGCCATCTGCTTCTATTGTGATACGTCTTTTTTTGTAGAGTGCACCGATTGCCTGTTTGAACACTTTTTTACTTACCCCAAACCGGGCGTAGATTTCTTCCGCCGGGCTTTTATCTGTAACCCTGATCATGCCGCCATTGTCTTTTATTGTTTTAAGAATGGAGTGGGAAATATCATCAACTCTTTGATAGCCGGATTGTTGCAGGCTCAAGTCAATTTTTTTGTCACTCCGTATCTTTTTTATGTAGCCTTTGAGTTGCTGGCCAATGTGGAGCTTCTGAAACACATCGTCTTTAAAGATCATGCCTCCATGGGAATTGTTCACAACCGCTTTATACCCCAAATCTGTTATGTCATATATAATAAGATCCACCTCTTCTCCCACCTCATATGCCGGTGGCTCCAGGCTGAGAAATCTATCCAGCTTTGCAGAGGCTGAGATACGGTTGGTTTTTTCATCAAGAAAGACAAAGACAACATATGATTTGCCTTTATCCATTCTGGCGTGCTGCTCTTTTTTCGGAACAAGCAGATCTTTCTGCAGCCCCCAGTAAAGGAAGGCCCCCGCCGATGCGTTTGCCACCACCCGCAATTTGGCAAACTGACCGACTGCTGCAAGGGAAGACCTCAATTGCATCCCCTGGCTGGCAATTCTCAGGGACATGCTTTTTTTTCAGGAGAATATCCCCTGACTCTCCACCATCAAGGTGGACCCCGTAGTCCCGTATTCTTTTTACCGTAAGCTTATTTATTTTACCTATCTCTGCCATTTTCTTTCCTGTAAATTGTTATGTAAATAGAGGTTAATTAATAATGCAATAATGCAAGTCTGGCCCCATTCATAATTGTGAATTTGGAATTTCAGCCCAATGATTGCCAGACAGGCACAACTGCAGACGATTATCTGGTGACGTCTTAATCTTTGCTTTGTCTTGTTAATCAACAAGCAGCCAGATGATTGACAGACACAAAATTGGTACGTTCGCTTTTAGTTTGTAACCTTTAGCCTTTGACCTTTCACCTTTTGCCTGGATTTTATAGCCTTTTACTATACAGGAAAAAGGATTACTTGGCCTAAAAGAGTTAAAGTGCCATTATGTCATCATTCGAGTATATGGTTCCTTGACCGTGGCTATGGAAGGGAGTTGAAGTATCATGTTGGCTCTCTCCTGTTTTAAATATATTTCTAACCCAAGTGCATTATGGAACAATTCTCTGAAATCATTGCCCGGGAACTGAAGCTCAGATCCCGACAGGTAGTTGCCACCATGGCCTTGTTTGAGGATGGAGCCACAGTTCCATTCATTGCCAGGTACCGTAAAGAAGCAACCGGTACGCTTGATGAGACCCAGATTGCCTCAGTCCGGGACCGGCTTGCCCAACTTGGTGAGCTTGAGAAAAGGCGGAATGCTATTATCGCCTCCCTTACCGAACGGGCTCTCTTAACCGATGAATTGAACAGAAAGATCCTGAGCGCCTCCAACCTGACCATCCTGGAGGACGCGTATCTGCCCTATC
Organism: Desulfobacterales bacterium; assembly: GCA_012974315.1. GTDB lineage: Bacteria > Desulfobacterota > Desulfobulbia > Desulfobulbales > BM004 > BM004. Next base: position 1,734 of record JAAXQI010000010.1, read on the forward strand.
GTCCCAAAAGGAGGACAAAGGGCACAATTGCCAGGGAAAAGGGATTGGAGCCCCTGGCGCAAGCAATTTTTGTCCAGGATAACAGGCAATTGCATCCAGCTGGTTTTATTAATCCGGAAAAAGAAGTCCTTACCATAGAAGACGCTCTCGCCGGTGCCAGGGATATCATTGCAGAGTGGATCAGTGAAGATGGTGCAACCAGGGCCCAATTGCGAAAACTCTTTGCAAAAGAGGCGGCTATCACTTCATCCGTGGTGAAAAAGAACGAGGCTGGCGGCGCCAAATTCCGCGATTATTTTGACTGGCAGGAGCAGGCGGGAAAAGCGCCAAGCCATCGACTCCTGGCCATGCTGCGCGGTGAAAATGAAAAGGTGCTGACTCTTTCTGTGCGTCCGCCCGAAGAAATGGCACTTGCACTATTGCAGCGTTTCCATGTAAAGGAAAAAAATGAATCGGGCCGGCAGGTCTCTCTGGCGGTGGAAGACTCTTACAAAAGACTTCTTGGCCCGTCCCTTGAAAATGATTTGCGAAATAACCTGAAAGACAAGGCCGATCATGAAGCGATCGGGGTCTTTGCCGGTGATCTGCGTGAACTCCTGTTGGCACCGCCCATGGGCCAGGAGCGGGTCATGGCCCTGGACCCTGGATTTCGCACCGGAGCTAAACTGGTGTGCCTGGACGGGCAGGGCAGGCTGCTTCATTTTGCCACGGTTTTTCCGACCCTTTCCGAGCAGAAGAGCCGGGAAGCGGGCAAGACGGTGGTGATGCTGTGTGAAAAACATCAGATAGAGGCCATTGCCATCGGCAACGGCACGGCAGGCCGTGAAACCGAAGCCTTTGTGCGCGCCCTGCAATTGCCTCCTGGAATCCTGATTACCATGGTCGATGAAAGCGGTGCTTCAATATATTCCGCCTCGGAAGCAGCCAGGACAGAATTTCCGGATCATGACCTTACGGTGCGCGGCGCTGTTTCCATTGGCCGGCGTCTGCAGGACCCTTTGGCTGAACTGGTGAAACTCGATCCTAAAGTCATTGGTGTCGGTCAATACCAGCACGATGTTAATCAGGCCGCCCTGAAAAAGAGCCTGGAAGATGTGGTGGAAAGCTGCGTCAACAGTGTCGGTGTAGCGGTCAACACTGCGAGCCTCGAGTTGCTCACCTCTGTTTCCGGCCTGGGACCGGTCCTGGCGAAGAACATCATTGCCCATAGAAATGAGCATGGGCCGTTTGCAACCAGGCGTCAGTTATTAAAGGTTCCGCGTCTTGGTGCCAAAGCCTTTGAACAATGTGCCGGATTCCTACGGATTCAGGGTGCGAAAAATCCTCTTGATTGCAGTGCTGTTCATCCCGAGCAGTACGCAATTGTAGAACAAATCGCCAGGGATGCCGGCTGCACGGTTGTTGATCTGATGCAGCAGGAGAGTGCCAGAGAGCAGATAGATGTGCGGCGCTATGTCTCGGACCTGGTTGGACTTCCAACATTAACCGACATCATGGCGGAACTTGCCAAACCGGGCCGTGACCCCCGGGCTGATTTTGCACTCTTTGCTTTTGCCGAAGGAGTCAACTCTGTTGAAGATCTGCAGCCGGGAATGAAACTTCCCGGAATTGTTACCAATGTCACGAAATTCGGTGCCTTTGTTGATATTGGCGTCCACCAGGACGGCCTTGTTCATATCAGTCAACTCGCTGACCGTTTTGTCAAAGATCCGGCCCAGGTTGTCAAGGTCCGCCAGCAGGTCATGGTCCGGGTGCTAGAAATTGATATTCCGAGAAAACGGATAGCACTTTCATTGAAAAGTTTGTAAATCCTTTAGCCGGAATCCAGTCAGCTGAATTAACCAAGAGATAAAATCCAAAACAGAGAATTCAAAGATGGCCCCCCAAAAAAAATATTATGCAATAGCATCCGGCCGCAAGCCTGGAATTTATACGAACTGGCCAGCGGCACAGGCACAGGTGACAGGATACCAGGGTGCAAAATTCAAAGGGTTTCCAACGAGAGCAGAAGCCGAAGCGTGGATCAAAAATCCGGTATACAGTGCAGCAACTCCCAAAACCACGGGCAAGGCAAGGCCATCAATTGCAGATACCTCCCCTAAAACCGGCGAAGTAACGATTTACACCGATGGCGGCGCCCGTTATAACCCGGGACCTGGGGGTTACGGAGTTGTCCAGATCTATAAAGGTGAGCGCAAAGAACTCTCCGGCGGCTTTAAGCTGACCACCAACAACCGTATGGAGCTCATGGGTTGCATTGTCGCCCTGCGGGAACTCGAGCACCGTGACAAACCGGTGAAGCTCTATTCCGATTCCAGCTATGTTGTAAATGGCATCGTCAAAGGGTGGGCAAAAAACTGGCAGAAAAAGGGCTGGATTAAATCCGACAAAAAGCCTGCGGTCAACCCCGACCTGTGGGCTGAACTCCTTGACCTTGTTGCAGGTTTGAATATCACGTTCAAATGGGTAAAGGGCCATGCCGGCCATCCCATGAATGAGCGGTGCGATGAATTGGCAGTGGCTTCCGCAAGGCAGGATGGCTTGCCGGTGGATACCGGTTATCGACCTTAAATAACTAAAGAACTCCCTGTTCTGAAAATAAATAAGAGAATTATGCAGATCTGGGTTGATGCTGATGCGTGCCCCAACGTTATTAAAGAAATACTGTTTCGGGCTGCCGAGCGGCTGCAGATCCACCTCATCATGGTTGCCAATACGACCTTGCGAACCCCTCCATCACCCTATGTCAGTTCGATCCGGGTGGGGGCCGGGTTCGATGTGGCAGACAATGCAATAGTTAAGGAAATGGCGTCCGGCGACCTGGTAATTACCGCTGATATACCCCTTGCTTCAGAGGTGATCGGTAAAGGCGGCCACGCCCTGAACCCGCGGGGAGAATTTTATTCCAAAGAAAATATCGAAGAGCGGCTGACCATGCGAAATTTCATGGACGAGTTGCGGGGAAGTGGAGTGAATACCGGCGGGCCAGCCACCCTCAATCAGAAAGACAAGCAAGCCTTTGCCAACCAGCTGGATAGATTTCTAGCGAGGCATTAGCAGTCGGTTAATTTGACGCATTGAAATACACACCTCCATGTGATTTCAACTAATTAGAACACTCTCAAAATGATTAAACGTAATTAAACGAGCGTAAAAAGCCCTCCTCAACATTTATCATTGATTTCGTTTTAGTGGGGTCATGATGTCCAATGGACACCTTGACACTTTAGGAATCATTCGGAACCGTTGATTGATAGCAGAAATGTGGAATTGTGAAAGGTGCAATTTGCTATCCATATTTCATCTCATTTGGGGTGAGACAATTTGCCACATTTACTTAACTCCTGTCTCCTGGCATTATATAGAATAATCGCATGAATAATATTGGTTTGCAAAATGTATGAAACCTAAAAAAGAAGAGGGGAGATAGCTATGAAAAGGTTAATTCTTGTTGCGCTTATATTTTTGTTTGCCTCAAGTGCAGTGGCGCTCTTTGCCATGGAGAAAAGTCATTCGGAAATGGCAGCGGCGAAACAGAAACCAGAAATCGAGCACCCCATAAAAAAACCTAAAATGTACAGCAAAACAAAGAGGTGTCCCAATTGCGGCATGATGATCAACATGTGGGCCAGGACCAGGCACTCATTCCATCATCCTGAAGGTGATTTAACGACCTGTTCTATCCGCTGTCTGGCGGACAAGACAGTAAGCTCCGAGGCCGATGCTTCCGATGTCCAGGTGGCAATGTATCTTGATCCGGATAAAATGATAAAGGTTGAAAAAGCTGTGTATGTCATTGGCTCAACAGCTCCGGGTACGATGACAATGAAGTCCAAGATCGCTTTTGCAGACCAAGCAGCAGCTGAAGAGTTTTCCTCAAGCTATGGCGGGGAGGTCACGGATTTTCAGGGCGCCTTTGCAGCAGCAGAAATGGAGTTGCCGAAGTCCCGGATGCTGATTGATAAGAAAAGAAAGAAAACAGGCAAGATAAAGGAACCAACTGAAAAAGATGCCTGCACTGTCTGTGGGATGTATCCGGCAAGATACCCAAAACATAACTGTCAGATATGGGCCATGGATGGCAGCACCCTGCATTTCTGTTCGACCCAGTGTATGGTCAATTTTAATGCTGACCCGGGAAAATATGCGGATAAGCCGGTTAAGACAAAAATGTCCTGGGTGACTCTCTATTCAGACGGTATGTATGAAAGCACTTTTGGTGCATATTATGTGGTTGGGTCACAGGTTAACGGGCCCATGGGAAGGGAGGCTCTTCCCTTCAAGCTCAAGAAAAATGCGGAAGAGTTTGTAAAGGTTAATGGCGGTAAAATAGTCAATTTCCCCCAATTGACACCTGAACTTGTTATGGATGGAAAATAATAAGTAATAACCAAGGGCCATGATTTAATAAAAAAGCCGTCCACAAGGACGGCTTTTTATTAATTATAGAGTCAACATTTCTTGCCAACATCTTGACTTTATACAACCGATCTATGAGTTAGGATGTCCACTGGACATGTGAATTTCTGAAATACAACTTAAAGCCATCCAATAAGCCCTTTGAGTAATATAGTTCAGATGAAATATTTGTTAGTAACATGCTGTTATTACAATGTTATCCTGTGGATTCCTTGCCTCAGGACGTTTTGAGGCGACAGGCTTTAAATCCCCCTTCCTCACCCTCCTGCTAATTTGGCTCTAAACCCCAACTTCATTAAGGCCTCCACCAGGACCTCG
>JAAXQI010000019.1 GCA_012974315.1 Desulfobacterales bacterium
GGGAACTTCTCTCCGCAACCCCGGTTCCAGTCAGAAGCAAAGAAACCTTAAGCAGTCTTTCCATACCGGACAATGTCAAGTCCCTGGAAATAAAACTCATTGAAAAAGCTTTGGCTGATAGCAACGGCAACAGGGTCAAGGCTGCCGAAGCCCTGGGAATAACCAGGCAGGGTTTGCACAAAAAAATGAAGCGTTATCTCATTGACATAAAGAGCTTATAAAAAAATGGTCGCAGAGAAAAAAATATTTGCCAACCTGATTCAAGAGGGGCAGTCCATAGATGATCTCTTTATGGTCAAGGAAATGATCCGGGCCGAGACCCGTTCCGGCAAACCTTATCTCATTATGAGCCTCATGGATCGCTCGGGAGAAGTGCCGGGGCGACTCTGGGAAAATGCCGATGCCCTTATGGACATGTGCGAGCCGGGTAACCTGCTGCAAATCACGGCACAGGCGCAAGCATACCGGGGGAACCTGCAACTCAAGATAGATTCTGTGCGCCAGGTTGATAAAGATGAAGTAGATTTCACCCTTTTCCTGCAAACTACCAAGAAAAATATTGCAGATATGGCCCGGGATATATATTCACTGGCAAGCAGCGCACAAAATCCTTTTTACAAAAAACTGCTGCTCGATTTTTTTGATGAGAAGGATTTTTTCAACAAATTCCAAAGGGCACCAGCTGCAAAATACATGCACCATGCATACCTGGGCGGACTCCTGGAGCACACCCTGGCTGTTTCGCAACTGGCTGAAATGCTTGCCGGTTTTTATCCAACACTGGACCGGGACCTGCTCTTGGCCGGAGCCCTGCTGCATGATATCGGCAAAACCAAGGAATTTGCCTTTGAGACATATCCGTTTGATTACACTGACAAGGGCCGCCTTATGGGCCACCTGGTACTTGGAGCTGAAATGATCCAGGAAAGGATCAACACCTTGCCCGGCTTTCCCGAAGACCTTTCAACAAGGCTGCAGCACATGGTGCTCAGCCATCATGGCCGTTATGAATTTGGTTCGCCCTGCCTGCCAATGGTGAGCGAAGCCTTTGTCCTCAACTTCCTTGATGATCTCGATGCGAAACTCAACTTTGTTGGCCGCCTGGAAGAACAGGCGCCTGAGCCGGGATACCAGTGGACGGATTTCCAGCGCACCCTTGAGCGCTTTCTCTTTGTAAACGGACGCCCGCATGCGGAGACAGAACCGCCCGCAGCCTCTGTTCAGCAGGATTCTGAGGAGAGCACCAGGCCAAACTCTAAACAGCAGCAACTCTTTTAGCAAGAATGGAACCTTCCGAACTTTGTTTTAAGCATCTTCTCGGCCACGATAAGGCCAAATCTCTTCTGCAGGAGGCGGTTGCCAAAAACAAAATTGGCCATGCCTATCTTTTCAGAGGACCTGACGGAGTTGGCAAAAAAAGAGCCGCCCTTACGCTTGCTGCCTATTTAAACTGCCAAAACCCTCTGGAAGGCGACGCCTGCGGCCAGTGTGCGTCCTGCCGCAAGTATATTTCCGGTAATCATCCTGACTTGATTCACATAGCACCGGATGGTGCGGCTATTAAGATAGGCCAGGTCCGGGCACTCAAACACCAACTTGCTTTTCCGCCACTTGAAGCCGGGGTGAGAGTGATTATTCTTGAAGATATCCACACCATGAGGCGGGAAGCGGCCAACAGTCTCTTAAAAACACTGGAAGAACCGCCCCCGAACAACATTCTCATCCTGACCGCTGACCAGGCAGGTGAAATTCTTCCCACCATCATATCCCGTTGTCAGGTTATACCTTTTGGCCCGCTTGACCATGAAGATATGGCCCAGGTTCTCATGGGGGAAAATGGCCTGGAAGAAGCTCAGGCTCTTACCCTGGCATCTGTGGCAGAAGGCAGCCTTGGCAAAGCAAAACTCCTTTTAGAAGAAGACATGCTTACCTTTCGGCAGGAGGTGGTGGAACAGTTGCTTTCCATGCAGAACGGCCAGCCAGAAACCATTGCACAGGTGTTTCTTCTCAGCGAAAAAGCTGCGGCCCTCAAGGAAAACATCTATGAATTTCTGGCACTTCTGCGTCTCTGGTACCGTGATCTTGCCCTTGTTGCAGCCGGTACTCCTGAGTCGTCTATTGCCAATAAAGACCTTACATCTTCCCTGCCTGCAGCAAAACAACGCTGGAACCTCACGCAGATCCATGAAAGACTTGACCGCCTTGACCGGGCCGAAAGACAATTATTGCGCAATTGCAGCCGCACTTTGGTGCTTGAAACCCTTTTTTTTGATCTAATATAATGTTATAGTTATTTGTTAGTGTCTGTCCAGAAATGAGGATTTTTGCCGGAGATTAAGGATTGCGAAAAAAATAAGCGCAGGCATATGTATGATATTCCGAGCATTATTTTTTGAGCATGACGCAGAGATACGACAGGTAAGCGAGCTTGCGAGACTGCGAAAAGGTCATTTATGGACAGGCACTAGTTAATTTACAGTACTCCGATATTCGGAGTACTCTTTTTCAAATGCAACAAGTTAAAATAATGAATCAAGAACAAAATAATAATAATCAGGTTGCAGCCGAGGAAAAGCGTCCCCAGGAAAATTCTGTGGGCTATTTCAAGATCCAGTTTCGTCCGGAGAAACAACTCTTCTCAGCCTCAACCCGCCTGCAGGGGCTCCAAAAGAACGATGTGGTCATGGTTCAGGCGGAACATGGTCTGGAACCTGCCAGGCTCCTTTCCGTTGTTCCGGGTTGGCCGGAAAAAGAATCCAAAAAAAAAGCGGCTCCTTTAATTATTGTCAGGCGGGGGACCAGGGACGAAGCCGCCAAATTTGAAAAATTGGGCGACATGGAGACCAACGCCTTCAGGATTTGCTCTGAACTGATAGGGAAACACAACCTGCCAATGAGCCTGGTCAAGGTGGAGCGGTTCTTTAACGGCGGAAAAATAATTTTCTATTTTACTGCTGAAAACAGGGTGGATTTCAGAGAACTGGTAAAGAATCTGGTACAGGAATTTCGGACCAGAGTGGAAATGCGCCAGATCGGGGTGCGCCACGAGACCAAGATGCTCGGAGGCCTTGGCTGCTGCGGACGAGAGCTCTGCTGTTCTTCATTTATTCAAAACTTTGAATCTGTTTCCATTAAAATGGCTAAGGAGCAGAACCTGCCGCTTAATCCGGCCAAAATATCCGGTGCCTGCAACAGGCTTCTCTGCTGCCTGAACTACGAGTATAAGACCTATAAAGCCGCCCGAAAAGGCATGCCCAAGGTAGGCAAAAAAATAATCTTTAACGATCAGGGCTACAAAGTTCGCCAGCATAATGTTTTAAAGGAAACAATTGTGGTTATGAATAATGACGGGGAAGAATTTACCCTCACTAAGGACGAGTGGAAATCGGCAGTTGTCCAACCATCAGCAAAGAATAAATGAGTCTCTATATTACTACACCAATATACTATGTAAATGCCCAGCCGCACCTGGGACATGCTTACACCACCATAATCGCTGACACTTACAGTCGTTTCAGAAAACTCTGCAAGGAGGATGTCCGCTTTCAGACCGGAACGGATGAACATGGTGACAAGATTGCTGAGGCCGCCAAGGCCGCTGGTATAGCACCCAAGGAATATGCAGACCGCATCAGCTCCATGTTTCGGGAGGCATGGCCCCCCTTGGCCATCAAGCCGGACACCTTTATCCGCACCACCGACGAACATCATATCCGGACGGTGCAGGGAATATTGCAAAAGGTCTACGATCAGGGCGACATATACCTGGGAAGCTATTCCGGTCTCTACTGCCGTGGTTGTGAACGCTTTTTAACCGAGAAGGAGCTTGTGGAAGGCAAATGTCCAGACCACCAGACCGCCCCCACACCAATTTCGGAAAGCAACTATTTTTTCCGCATGAGCAAATATCAGGACTGGCTCGTTGAGCATATTAAGAAGAACCCGGATTTCATCACGCCGGAACGATATAAAAACGAGGTGCTCTCCTTTCTGAGTGACCCCCTTGAGGATTTGTGCATTTCCAGGCCCAAAAGCCGGCTGACCTGGGGCATATCCCTCCCCTTTGATGATGATTTTGTTACCTATGTCTGGTTCGACGCCCTCATTAACTACCTCACCGGAATTGGCTATCCGGACTCTGAAGAGTTCAGCCATTACTGGGAGGTCGCCGAACATGTCATTGCAAAGGACATCCTGAAGCCCCATGCCATTTACTGGCCGACAATGATCAAGGCCATTGGGCTTGCCCCATATAAGCGTCTCCATGTTCATGGCTACTGGAATATCAACGAAACCAAGATGTCAAAAAGCATTGGCAATGTAGTACGGCCGGAAACGCTGCGGCAGGACTTCGGGGTTGATGTTGTCCGGTACTTTCTCCTGCGCGAGATGTCATTCGGCCTGGATGCATCATTCAGCGACAACAACATCATCGCCCGGCAAAACTCGGACCTGGCAAACGATCTGGGCAACCTGTTCAGCCGGGCCCTGACCATGATCAACAAGTTTGCCAATGGCACGGTCCCGACCCCTGGCGATTCTGAACCTGAAGACCAGGAGCTTGCCGATGCAGCAGTAAACATGGTGGCCGAATACTCCACCCAAATGAACAACTTCGCTTTTCATCGTGCCTTGCAGGCAATTTGGGCAATTATCAGTCTGGCAAACAAGTATATAGTATCAAGCGAGCCCTGGGTGCTTGCCAAGGACCCGGCACAAGCTGCCCGGCTTAATACCGTCCTCTATAATCTTGCTGAAACCTTGCGGCTCATCGGACTGGTTCTGACTCCAATCATGCCGGAAACAAGTTTAAAGATGGCCATGGGATTGGGCAGCACAGAGGAGAAACACACCACGCAGAATCTTATCGACCATGGTAGGTGGGGGGGTACAATTCCTGGCGTAAAAATAAACCTCGGCCACTCCCTGTTCCCCAGACTTGAAAAAAAAGTGGAATCGGAAAAAAAGGAAGACCAGAAAAAAATGACGGATATATCACTAAAGAGCAAAGAGGCTGAAAGCGATGCTGGGCTTGTAACGTTTGATGATTTCAAGAAACTTGATTTACGGGTTGCAGAAATCAAATCTGCAGAAAAAATTAAGAAATCCGACCGGTTACTGAAACTTACGGTTCTGGCACCGGAAGAACGAACGATTGTGGCAGGTATTGCAGAATATTACACACCGGAAGACCTGATCGGCCGCCAGGTTATTATGGTTGCCAATCTGAAGCCGGCCAAGCTGATGGGAGTGACCTCACATGGTATGATCCTTGCAGCAAGAGATGAACAAGGCAAGCTATCTCTTTCCGCCCTGGCGGGAGATTTAGCTCCGGGAAGCAAGGTGTCATAATCCTGGCGCAAAGGAGCGGGACTAAATGTTTATGATCAGTAATTTTTTATTTGCCCTGGCTAAGCTGGTAGAAATCCTGCTTGGGATTTATATGTGGATAGTGATAGGGCGGGCCATACTTTCCTGGGTGAATCCAGATCCCTATAACCCTATCGTCCGTTTTCTCCACGATGTGACGGAACCGCTTCTGTCACGCATCAGGCGTATGATTCCTGCATTTGGTGGCGGCATGGATTTTTCTCCGATGATTCTTATTGTGGCCATCATTTTTCTGCAGAATTTTCTGGTACCAACTCTGAAACAAATGGCCGCAGCCATAGGATAACTTTACGG
>JAAXQI010000018.1 GCA_012974315.1 Desulfobacterales bacterium
ATCATGCGTTTACCCTGCGCCTTGTGCCCTGTGCCCTTGATTTTTATCCGGCATCAATCTTTCCAAATAAAAAACCGGCATGAAGTACTATCACGCCGGTCATTAAAATCCAATTTATACAAAAAAAAATTATCTTAATTGGTCACTTCGTCAGTATCTTCAGTATAGTTTACCAGTTCGATAATAGCCATTGGCGCTGCATCACCATTCCTGTTACCGGTCTGAATTATACGTGTATAACCACCGTTGCGGTCCATGTACTCGTCTTTGAGTTTTGTAAAAAGTTTATCCACAATCTCCTTACTCTGTATTACAGCAAGAGCCTGCCTTCTGGCATGAAGATCACCCCTTTTGCCCAAAGTTATCATTTTATCCGCCAGTTTCCTCAGCTCTTTTGCTTTCGGAGTTGTGGTGACAATCCTCTCATGATCAAGCAGGCACGTTACCATATTTCTCATCGTGGCCTTGAGATGTGAACTGTTACGTCCCAGCCTTCTGCCGGATTTTCTATGTCTCATCTTTATAAACCTCTTTTATAAGTTCTCGTCTTCCGCATTAGCTGGAGCTTGTTGCACAGGAAGCTCCCATTCATCAATCTTCATGCCAAGAGACAATTCCATTTCTTCAAGGAGTTGCTTGATTTCATTTAAAGATTTCCGGCCAAAATTCTTGGTTTTAAGCATCTCGGCCTCGGTTCTTTGAACCAGTTCGCCAATATAGGCAATATTAGCATTCTTTAAACAGTTAGCCGATCTGACTGATAGTTCAAGATCCTCAACAGTGCGGTAAAGATTATCATTTAATGGCACTTCTTCACTTTCCGGGCTTTCTTCAATTTCAGGCTCTGCATTTTCTTCATCAAAATTGATGAAAATCGCCATATGTTCCTTCAATATTTTAGATGCATATGCCAGAGCATTTTCCGGCTTGATACTTCCATCCGTGTAAATTTCGAGGGTCAGCTTATCATAGTCAGTCACCTGGCCAACACGTGCCTGGGTAACAATATACTGCACTTTCTTGACAGGAGTAAAAATAGAGTCGATGGGGATCACGCCAATTGGTTGATCATCACTCTTGTTCATCTCCGCCGGCCTGTATCCTTTGCCCCACTTTACTTCAAGCTCAACTGTGAACTTCCCTTTACCAGTGATGGTGCAGATATGCTGATCCGGATTCATAATCTCTACTGATCCGTCAGAAATAATATCAGCAGCAGTAACAGGACCTTTTCCCTTTTTATCAATTCGAACCGTTTGTCCCTCTGCAGTATTGAGCTTGAGACGCACCACCTTCAAGTTCAAGATGATTTCTGTCACATCTTCAAGAACTCCTGGAATAGCGGTAAACTCATGGAGCGCCTTATCAATTCTCACAGAGGTGATTGCAGCTCCCTGTATTGACGAGAGAAGAATTCTACGCAAAGAGTTACCGATTGTAGTAGCAAATCCCCGCTCCAAAGGCTGACAGACAAATTTGCCATACGATTCTGTATGGGTGTCCCTGTCCACCTCCAACCGTTCGGGCTGAATCAATTCGGTCCAATTTTTATAAAAGGGTGTTTCCTCAATAAGATTTTCTGTCATGGTAGGTCTTGCCCTTATCAAATGTTATTTAGAATAAAGTTCAACTATCAACTGTTCCTGAATGGGCATAGTGATTTCATGCCGTTCTGGCATACTTTTCACACTTCCCTGCAAATTATCCCTTTCAAGTTCCAACCAGCTTGGAATTCCACGCCGGGCTACCGCATCAAGACTTTCATTAATGGCTTGGTTCTTTTTGCTTTTTTCCTTAATAGTGATAACGTCACCAACTGAAACAAAAAAAGAAGGGATATTGACCTTTTTGCCATTTACAAGTACATGATTGTGTCGAACTACCTGACGGGCCTGGTCTCTTGAGTTTGCAAAACCAAGACGGAACATTGTATTGTCCAAACGCCTTTCCAGAAGCATTAAAAGGTTTTCACCGGTAACGCCCTTTCCTGACTCCGCCATTTTGAAATATCTTCTAAACTGTCCTTCAAGCATCCCATAGATGCGTTTTACCTTCTGTTTTTCGCGCAACTGCACGGCATAATCAGAAACCTTACGAAAACGGCTTTGCCCATGTTGCCCCGGGGCAAAGGCGCGCCTTTCGAAAGCACACTTATCCGAATAGCACCTGTCGCCTTTAAGAAAAAGCTTCAGATTTTCGCGTCTGCATTGCCTGCAGGATGCACCTGTATATCTTGCCAATTTAAACCTCCATTAAAACTCTAATTAAGCCAATATAAGAAAATGAACAGCTTGTTCTTATACTCTTCTTCGTTTGGGTGGTTTACAGCCGTTATGGGGCAATGGAGTCACATCAGAAATCTTGCTCACATCAAACCCTTCAACCTGCAATGCCCTTAAAGCCGCCTCACGACCAGGTCCTGGTCCTTTTACCCTGACTTCCACTTTGCGCATACCATGATCCATAGCTCTTTTTGCAGCCTCGGCAACCGCCTTCTGGGCAGCAAACGGGGTGCTTTTTCTTGAGCCTTTGAAACCAAGACAGCCCGAGCTTGACCAGGAAATCACATCACCCTTTTTGTCAGCTATAGTCACAATTGTATTATTAAAAGTGGACTGAATATAAACAACACCTTCCGGGATATTTTTCTTTTCTTTCTTTTTCGTTTTCCCGGAGCTTTTTTTCGGATTAGCCATAATTAATTATCTCCCGTACTGATTACCCTGTGGGTATATGTTATCTGTAAAGTAATATTGCTCAATAGCAATTCGTTTTGCAGACTACTTTCTCTTAATGCCTGCACCACGGCGCGGACCTTTCCTGGTCCTGGCATTGGTGCTGGTTCTCTGGCCTCTACAGGGCAACCCTTTGCGATGACGAAGTCCACGGTAACTTCCTGAATCCATCAACCGCTTGATATCCATTGACACTTCACGGCGCCTGTCACCTTCAACATGGTATCCATCTTCCATGATCTTTCTGATCTTTGCGACATCGCCGTCGGTAAGGTCATCACTATTTGTAAAATAGGACAGCTCGGCCTTATCAAGAATCTTTCGAGCTGAAGTTCGCCCAATACCATGAATATAGGTCAGAGCAATCTCCATATGCTTTCTTTTCGGCAAATCAACACCTGCTATTCTAGCCAAGACTCTATTCCTCCACTTACAGTTTGTCAGTTTTCAGGGACAATTCTAGCCCTGGCGCTGTTTGTGTTTTTTGGTTTTGCAAGAGACACGGACTACGCCATTTCTCTTGAATACTTTGCAATCACTGCACATCTTTTTTACCGAAGCTCTCACTTTCATCACATCACCTATTTTGCAAGCTCAACAATTATAGCTAAATGCTTACTTGTTTTTGGAACGAAAAGTTATCCTGCCACGGGACAAATCATAAGGAGACAATTCTAAAGTTACCCTGTCTCCTGGAAGAATTTTTATAAAATGCATTCTCATTTTTCCAGAAATATGAGCGAGCACCTTATGGCCGTTATCAAGTTCAACACGAAACATTGCATTCGGCAATGGTTCTACAATTATCCCTTCAACTTGAATGGCCTCTTCCTTAGGCATAGGCAATAATCCTTTCGTTCTTATTATTATTCAGGCCTCTTGCAACATCGGCCACATTAAAAATCTTAGAGTCGCCTTCCGATAAAGCAGGATAGTATACTACAACCAACTTACATTTTACAATTATTATTTTCTTAAAACTTCTTAACGAATGCCATCGCTCAAAATAAGTGGTCCTGACTCCGTCACAGCAACCGAATGTTCAAAATGTGCTGATGGAGATTTGTCCCTGGTAACGACCGTCCATCCATCTTTCAGCACCTTAACTTCATAGGTGCCAAGGTTGACCATCGGCTCTATCGCCAGAACCATGCCAGCCATGATCCTTGGTGTACTTTTATTGTCGCTACTATAATTTGGCACTTCCGGACCTTCATGCAGAGAGGTTCCAATTCCATGCCCGACAAACTGTTTCACAACTGAATACCCATGCTGCTCAACATGGGTCTGAACAGCAACGGCTATATCATCAATACGGTTGCCAACTCTTGCCTGCGCTATCCCTTTATAAAGCGATTCACGGGTTACCTTGAGCAGGTCAGCCTTCTTCGTATCAATTTTCCCGATAGCAAAAGTTGCGGCAGCATCACCATAAAATCCCTTATAACAAACACCAAAATCAATGCTGACTATGTCACCCTCCGCCAAAAACACTTTTGGGGAGGGAATGCCGTGCACCACCTGTTCATTAAGTGAGACACAAAGACTACCGGGGAAACCATGGTATCCCTTGAATGCGGGAACTGCATCATGCTGCCTGGCATATTCTTCAGCCCAGACATCCAACTGCGAGGTAGATATACCGACAATAGCCTTTTCCCGCAGCATATTGAGGGCTCCAGCAACAATCTGATTTGCCCTCTGCATGATCTCTATCTCAGGCGGCGTTTTCAGAATAATCTGTTTTGCAGTTGCTGGTGCGTTGCTCATCTAAGTACCGGAAATCTCAATATACCTTAGCCGCAGTCATCAGGCAGAGAAATTGAAATATCCACCAGTACGTTAAACCCAAAGCAATTTATACAACTTACAAAATTGAGCTTAGCGACGACCCTTTATTCTGCCCTTTTTCATAAAGCCCTCATAGTTGCGCATCACCATGTGCGACTCAATCTGCGAGATGGTATCAATTGCAACACCCACAACAATCAACAGGGCCGTACCGCCAAAATAAAAAGGCACATTGTATCTGCTGATCAGTACGGTTGGCATGACGCAGATCACACTGACGTAAATAGCTCCAATAACAGTCAAACGGGTCAAGGCTTTATCAATAAAGTCTGAAGTCTTTTTCCCGGGACGAATTCCGGGAATGAACCCACCATGCTTTTTCAGGTTCTCAGCCACATCAACAGGGTTGAAGGTGACAGCCGTATAAAAAAAGCAGAAAAAGACTATAAACGCAGTAAACAATATATAATAATAAATGGTCCCGGGGCTCAGCGATGCAGAGATCCTCTGGATCCAGTCAATCTGGATAAGACCGCCAATGGTTGCCGGGAACATCATGATTGACGATGCAAAGATCGGCGGAATAACACCTGCAACATTTATTTTGAGAGGCAGGTGAGAACTTTGCCCACCATAAACCTTGCGGCCCACCACTCTTTTAGCATACTGAATAGGGATGCGTCTCTGGGCCGTTTCAAAAAATATTATTATGCCTACAACCAATACCATCACTACTAAAAGAAAGAGGAGAAAAAGAGCATTCATTTCCCCTGCTGAAACCATCTGAATGGTATTACCAATTGCAGCTGGCATGCGGGCAACGATACCTGCAAAAATAATGAGCGAGATGCCATTTCCAATACCACGCTCTGTTATCTGTTCACCAAGCCACATGATAAAAGCAGTTCCGGAAGTCAGGGTAATAATGGTCATGATCCTAAACTGCCAGCCAGGAGCAATAACTATGGCTTCTCCACCAGGACCGGTCATTCCTGCAAGTCCAACTGAGATAAAAAGACTCTGGATTAAGCTAAGAGCTACAGTGCCGTAGCGAGTATACTTCGTTATCTGATGACGTCCGGATTCACCTTCTTTGGACAATGCCTCAAGCTGCGGAACAACAACCGTCAGCAGCTGTATGATAATTGAAGCACTGATATAGGGCATGATTCCCAGGGCAAAAATGGAGAAATTCTCCAACGCCCCGCCGGAAAACATATTGAACATACCGAACAGGGTCCCGGCATTTTTTTCAAAAAATGCAGCAAGAGCTTCTCCGTTAATACCCGGTGTAGGTATTTGGACACCAATCCGGTAAACCGCAAGCATCAAGAAGGTAAAAATTAACCTTCGGCGCAACTCAGGTAAAGAGGCAGTGTTTTTAATTCCTCCGAGCATTCCCCTTAACCCCCGACCGTGCCGCCTGCAGCTTCAATCTTCGTTCTGGCCCCCTGGCTGATCTTATCAACAGCCACTGTCAGCGATTTACTCAGCTCACCATTGGCCAACACTTTAACCAGAGTAGTACGCTTGTCTATCAATCCCGTCTGAATCAAAGCTTCACGGTCAACACGACTGCCAGGTTCAAAAACCTCAAGATCGCTGACCTGGATAATAGTATATTCCTTGCGGAAGATATTATGGAATCCACGTTTAGGCAGCCTTCTCTGCAGAGGCATCTGGCCTCCCTCAAATCCAGGCCTGGTACCGTATCCTGACCTTGACTTTGAGCCTTTATGGCCCCGGGTAGCTGTCTTGCCGCGCCCTGAACCCTGACCGCGTCCCACTCTTTTTCTTTCCCTGTTGGCTCCCTTGTTGGGAGATAAATTTCCTAGGGTCAACATTTTATTATTCCTCCTCAACCGTGACCAGATGTTCTACTTTACGCAGCATCCCTCTGATCTCGGGTGTGTCCTTGCGGACTACGGTCTTTTCTGTTCTAGTGAGCCCCAAGCCGACCAGTGTTGCGCGTATCTTCTTGGTGCTTCCAATCTTGCTTTTGGTTAAGGTAAACTTTATTGTTTCAGCCATATCATTACCTGTTTCAGATTTATTTTTTTATATTGTGCCAATCAGCAATTACGCGGATAACTCTTCAGTAGAAATACCCCTGAGGGCTGCAATACGTTCTGCACTTCTTAACTTCCGCAAACCATCCAGAGTAGCCTTCACCAAGTTGTGAGGATTATGTGAACCGAGACATTTCGTCAGGACATTCTGAACGCCAGCAGCTTCAAGAACTGCTCGAACCCCACCACCGGCAATGAGCCCGGTACCTTCAGAAGCCGGTTTTAACAATACTGACCCGGCCCCGTATTTCCCAATAATCAGGTGGGGAATAGACGTTGAAGTCAGAGTCACCAGCTGCATATCCTTGCGGGCTCTTTCAACACCTTTTCGTATGGCATCAGGTACCTGGTTGGCTTTGCCAAGACCGTAACCGACCTTACCCTTACCGTCACCGATAACCACGATGGCGCTGAAGCTGAAGCGCCGGCCACCTTTAACAACCTTTGCCACTCTGTTGATAAAGACGATCTTTTCAATCAACTCTGATGCAGAGTCGCCTTTTGACCTTGTATATTCTGCCAAAACGTATCTCCTAATTCAAATAATTTTATGGCAATTAAAACCGCTCAAAACTTGCAACTAACGTTTGTTTTCCTAAAAAACCAGACCACCTTCCCTGGCGCCTTCTGAAAAAGCCTTGACCCTGCCGTGGTATATATAACCACCGCGATCAAGCACCACCTTTTCAATACCGGCAGATTTTGCCTTTTCTGCCAGAAGCTTGCCTACCTCGTGAGCCAGAGCACATTTACCCTTGATATCCTCGCCCCCGATAGATTTATCCAATGAAGATATAGCAACCAGGGTATGCCCTTTGCTGTCGTCAATGACCTGGGCATAAAATTGCTTGGCACTTTTATAAACACGCATACGCGGTCTATCCGAGGTACCGGTTATCTTCTTCCTAATACGCTTAATACGTTTTATTCTCGCTACGACTTTAGAATCTGTCTTTGCCATTTCTCTTTACCTGCTATCTTAATTATGACTTGAATCTATTTCAGCACGCAACATCGCGTTGTATAAAATCTTAGGCCTTACTTGCAGACTTACCAACCTTGCGAACAATGTGCTCGTCTTCGTACCGGATGCCTTTTCCCTTGTAGGGTTCCGGCTTCCTTACTTCACGAACTCTAGCAGCTGTTAAACCCAGGAGTTCCTTGTCAATGGATTCAAGCATAACAATATTTGCCTTATCAACCATTGTTGCCGTAACTCCTGCAGGCAGTGTAAAGTTAACCGGATTGGAGTACCCTACATTAATAGTCAGGGAAGAGCCTTCAACTGCCACCCGGTATCCAACTCCTTCCACGATCAATTTTTTCTGAAAACCGATATCCACACCTACAACCATATTATTGACAAGCGAACGAGTCAACCCCTTCATCGCCATGCTCTTTTTGCTCTCATCAATGGTATCAAACAAGAGGTTTCCATCTTCCTCTTTTATTGAGACCTCAGGTCTAATCACCCGCTCCAGTTTTCCCCTTGGTCCGGTGACAACAACATTTGATTCCTGTATATCAACCTTGACCCCACTTGGTACAGGGATCGGTTTACTTCCTATTCTTGACATGCAATCCTCCTCTTACCACCTATGATTGCCTATTTTACCAGGCTTCGCAAAGAATCTCGCCCCCGACACACAACCGACGTGCTTCTCTGTCGGTTATAATACCCTTGGAGGTCGAGAGAATAGATATTCCCAGGCCACTCAGGACCTTCGGGATATCATCCGCCTTTACATATTTACGCAAACCGGGCTTGCTTATCCTGCGTATTCCACTGATAACCCTTTCATTATTCGGGCCGTATTTCAGCGCAATTCTCAGGGTACCCTGCTTGTTATCCTCAATAATTTGATAATCATTGATATAGCCTTCTGCACGCAGAACCTTGACCACACCAACTTTCAGATTGGACATGGGAACATCAACTGATTCATGTCGAACCATTCCAGCATTTCTTATCCTGGTCAGCAAATCTGCCAGGGGATCGCTCATAGACATTTAGCCTGCTCTCCTTACCAATAATTTTCTAGTTTCGTTTTTTGCATCACATAGAAACAGCGGATAATCACTCTCTGCAGGAGAATTACCTGTTCCATGGTCCACATTACCAACTTGACTTGGTCACTCCAGTAACCTCACCGCGAGAAGCTAAGCTTCTGAAGCACAAACGGCATACTCCAAACTTCCTTATAAAAGCGCGAGGCCTGCCGCAAAGTGGACACCGATTGTATGCTCTAACTTGAAATTTTGCTTTCCGCTTACTCTTTGCTATTAATGATTTCTTAGCCAAAACATCCTCCCTTGGCTGCAATTGTTAATAAAATAATCAGGAAATTTTATCTCAATATCCGTCTTAAAATTATTTTTTGAACGGCATTCCTAAAAGCCGTAACAAATGTCTGCCTTCCTCATCTGTTTTGGCAGTTGTTGCAATTACCACATTCAAACCCCTGATTTTTTCAATCTTGTCATAATCGATTTCAGGGAAAATGATCTGTTCCTTAATACCCATGGCAAAATTACCCCGGCCGTCAAACATCTTCGGAGACAGGCCACGGAAATCTCTGACCCTGGGCATGGCAATATTCACCAGCTTGCTGAAAAAATCCCACATCCGTTCCTTGCGAAGCGTAACCCGGCAGCCAATAGGCATACCCTGGCGCAGCTTGAAGGTCGCAATGGATTTCTTGGCCTTGGTGACAACTGCCTTCTGGCCGGCAATGAGGGTCATTTCCTGGGCTGCAAGATCAACAGACTTAGGATTCTGCACTCCCTCTCCCAAACCCATATTCAGTACAATCTTGTCCAATTGTGGCACTTCCATAATGTTCTTGTAGCTAAATTGTTCCATAAGTTGAGGAACACATTCTTTGTAATAATAATCTTTTACTGTAGACATTAAAATCGCCTCCGCTAACCGCGCTTTCTTTCTTATTTTTTCTTACTGGGCTCAACGCTCTCGGAACACTTTTTACAAATTCGCACCTTTGAGCCATCATCAAGGGTTTTATTGGCTACACGAGCTGTATTTGTGCACTTCGGACAGACCAGCATCAAATTCGAAACATGAATTAACGCTTCTTTTTCAATTATTTGACCTTCCTGACCGGCAGCTCTTGCTTTGGTGTGACGCTTGATCATGTTGACACGTTCCACCAAAGCCTTGTCACTTTTCTTGTCGATCTTGAGAATTTTCCCGACACGGCCTTTATCCTTGCCTGTAATAACCTCAACCTGATCATTTACTTTCATAAAATTCTTTCCATGTTGCATAATATCCGCCTCCCGCCTTCATTCAGGCCGGCTCATCTTTATTCAATCAATTATAAAACTTCAGGGGCAAGGGAAATAATCTTCATAAATCCAAGAGCCCGAAGTTCTCTTGCAACAGGGCCAAAAATACGGGTACCGATTGGATCACCACTTGCGCTGAGAAGGACTGCACCGTTTTCATCAAATTTAACGGATGTATCATCCCAGCGTTTTAACTCCTTGGCAGTCCTCACTACCACCGCCCGCATCACATCTCCCTTTTTCACTTTCGAATGGGGGATAGCTTCCTTGACGGTAACCACGATAATATCACCGATCCCTGCATAGCGACGGCGTGTACCACCAAGCACCCTGATGCAGAGTACCTTTTTTGCTCCAGAATTATCAGCCACATTAAGTACTGTTTCTGTCTGTATCATAGGATCACCAAACAACCAGCAGGTTGTGTACCTGTTTTATTTAAAGCCGCCTTTACAGCAGCCAGCATTCTAACCGAACTACTTTTTTCGCCTTCTGGATGAATCAGACCGCCTGTTCAACAACAGAACGTACCCGCCATCTTTTGTTTTTGCTTAATGGCCGACACTCTTCAATCAAAACAACATCGCCTATATTGCAGACATTGTTGGGGTCGTCAGCCATATACTTGACCCGCTTGTTCATATACTTGCCATACAGCTTGTGACGAATCCGACGATCAACCTGAACCACGACACTTTTGTCCATTTTATTGCTGACCACTGAACCGATTTTCGTTTTACGTGCTATTTTTATATCACTCATCTGTCATTTTCCATAAATTAATCTAAAGAAAGGCTTATACCTCTAACTATGCAGATTTCTTTTCATTCTTGGCCGTCATTACACGGGAAATATCCTTGCGCACCTGGTTGAGTCTACCGGTATTCTCCAGCTGACCGACCCCGTGCTGAAACTTCAGTTTAAAATAATCCTCGCGCAGGTCACGCTCTTTTGCCATGAGTTCCTCTTCGCTCATTTCACGAAGTTTTTTGCGAAGTTCCTTTACTTTCATAACGTTGTACTCCTTGAGATAACCTTGGTGGCGAAAGGCAGTTTATTGCCTGCCAAAGTCAGTGCCTTGATTGCCAACTCTTCTTCAACTCCTGTCAACTCATAGAGAATGCGTCCAGGCTTGATGGGTGCACACCATGAATCTGGGGCGCCTTTACCTTTTCCCATCCTGGTTTCAGCCGGTTTCTTGGTCAACGGTTTATCCGGGAAAACCCTGATCCACATCTTGCCACCACGTTTTACAGTCCTGCTGATGGTGATACGGGCAGCTTCAATCTGCTGGGCACTCATGCGTCCGCATTCCATGGCTTTTAAGGCATACTCGCCAAAACTGATGCTGGATCCCCGATAGGCAGCACCGCGCATATTGCCCTTCATCTGTTTTCTATATTTGACTTTTTTCGGACTTAACATGGATATTCCTCAATTTACAGCAGGTTTTATTTCCTGCCGGTTGTTACATTGACTGAAATTTTATTCCTCTTCCTTTACATCAAGGACTTCGCCTTTGAAAATCCAGACCTTTACACCTATTATGCCATAGGTTGTCTTGGCCTCAGCAAGACCGTAATCAATATCAGCACGAAGTGTATGCAATGGTACGCGGCCTTCACGAACCCATTCTCTCCTGGCCATTTCAGCGCCACCCAAACGGCCGGAACAAGAAATCTTTATACCCTTGACTCCAAAACGTAAAGCTGTGTTAACCGCCTTTTTCATGGCTCGACGGAAAGCTATACGTCGTTCCAACTGCATGGCAACATTTTCTGCAACCAGCTGAGCGTCAGCCTCAGGCCTTCTCACTTCCTGGATGTCGATAACGGATTCCCTATTGGTCAGCTTATCGAGATCCTGTTTCAAGGCCTCAATCTCAATGCCTTTTTTTCCAATAATAATTCCGGGTCTTGCGGTATGGAGCTTAACCCTTATTTTCTCACCGGTTCTTTCCACATTTATCTTTGCAATACCGGCATGAAAGAGCCTCTTCTTCAGATATTTCTTTATTGCCTGGTCTTCCAACAGATACTTGGAATAGTCTTTGTCAGCATACCAGGTAGACTCCCAGCCCCGTGTGATGCCGAGCCGCAAACCGATAGGATTAACTTTCTGACCCAAAATCTTCCTCCATTCACTCTATGTTATTTAATAACCATGCTTGCATGAAACAATGCGTACCGATTACTGCTCATCCAAAACAACCGTAATATGGCTTGTCCTTTTCAGTATCCTGCCTGCACGCCCCATTGCTCTCGGCCTGATTCTTTTCAGAGTAGGCCCGCCATCAATATAAATCTTCTTTACAAATAGGGTATCAACATCAATTTCCTGGCTCTGACTTGCATTTGCCACTGCCGACTCAATAACTTTCCGGATAATCTGCGCACCTTTCTTAGGCATAAACCGCAAGGTAGTTATTGCCTTGTCAGCGTCAAGACCTCTGACAACGTCAGCAACTAAACGCGCTTTCTGTGGTGATATCCGTATAAACCGAGCAACCGCCTTTGATTCCATGGCGTGAACTCCTTTTGTTTCTTACTAAACTATTTAAATTCCTAAACTTACCAGTAATAACGATCCTAATCCTGGCCAGCTATAACTTTATCTCTTTCCTTTCCTGTCACCGGCATGACTATAAAAAGTCCTGGTCGGAGAAAATTCACCTAATTTATGGCCAACCATATTTTCGGTAACAAATACCGGAATAAATTTCCTGCCATTATGCACTGCAAAAGTCAATCCCACCATGTCAGGAATGACATCAGACCGTCTTGACCAGGTCTTAATGACCTTTCTTGATGAGGTCTCTTTGGCATGCAATACTTTTTTCATGAGATGGTCATCAATAAAAGGACCTTTTTTAATAGAACGAGCCACTTTTTCTACCCCCTAAAACAGTCTTATGACCTCTTTTTAACGATATCCTTATCGGAGGGTTTTCGCCCTCTCGTCTTATAACCCTTGGTTGGCATGCCCCATGGTGTACATGGATGCCGCCCACCAGAACTCTTACCTTCACCGCCGCCCATTGGATGATCAACTGGATTCATGGCCACACCACGTACATGTGGACGTTTGCCCAGCCAGCGAGTACGGCCCGCTTTCCCCAACTTCTGGCTTTCATGCTCAGCATTGCCGATCTGTCCAATGCATGCCCTGCATTTGTTATGAAAACGACGAACTTCACCGGATGGCAATTTTACCAGAACATAATCGCCCTCTTTTGCCATCAACTGGGCTGATGCACCGGCACTTCTCACCAGCTGTGCACCCTTGCCGATTTTCATTTCAACATTATGAATAATTGTACCAAGTGGGATACTGCCCATAGCCAGACAATTACCGGCCTTGATATCAACTTTATCACCTGCTTCGATCGTATCACCAACTTTTACACCGGCCGGTGAAAGGATATATTTTTTTTCACCGTCAGAGTAAAAAAGCAAAGCAATATTGGCAGACCGGTTTGGATCATATTCAATGGACGCCACTTTAGCCGGGATATCAACCTTGTTTCTCTTAAAGTCGATAATCCGGTACTTTCTTTTGTGCCCTCCCCCAATATGACGGGAGGTTATGCGACCATTATTATTTCTGCCACCGGAATTATTCAATTTCCTGACCAGACTTTTCTCTGGTCTTGCTTTAGAAAGCTCAGGATTGACAATCGAAACGTGATTCCGTTTCCCTGGTGATGTTGGATTATAAGTTTTAATAGCCATTTCGAACCCCGATAATTTTCAACTACTGTAATTCTAGCCCCATAACAGGACTGTTTACCATATTGGCCCCGGATCCATTCTTACCGTGGACACCACGGTTGAATGTCTCAGTTACCCCAGAATCTGCTATAACTCTTCCAGAAAATTAATCTTCCCTTCTTTAAGAGTGATATAAGCCTTTTTCCAATCAGAAGTGCGGCCCATGTGCTTTCCAACTCTTTTCAGTTTGCCCCGGACACTTACGGTCCTGACATTGGCAACCTTGACATTGAAAATGTGCTCAACCGCTTCCCTGATCTCAACTTTATTGGCTTTACTGTCCACCTTGATCACTGCCTTGCCGTAACTCTCCTGCAGTTGATCTCCCTTTTCAGTAAGGCAAGGGCCTTTGATTACACTGTATATATTCATGACAACAACCTCTCTTCCAGTTGACCCAGGCATGGCTGCAGCAAAACAAGACGGCGATGCAGCAAAATATCATAGACATTGAGACCGCCAGTCTGAATTACTTTAAAGCCATGTACGTTGCGGGAGGATTTTTCCAGATTTTCATTTTTTCCAGGAACTACAATCAACCCGTTTTCTATGTTGAGCTTCTTCATGACCTCGACAAACTCCTTAGTCTTGATATCAGCAAGATCAAAACCATCCAGCACGATCATGTTGTTTTCAGAAAACCTGGCACTGAGTGCCATCCGCAGTCCAAGTTTCCTGACCTTCTTAGGAAGCTTGTAACTGTAATCTCTCGGTTTCGGTCCAAAAGTCACGCCACCGCCTCGCATGAGGGGTGAGCGGTTCGTACCTTGACGGGCCCGGCCGGTTCCTTTCTGGCGGAAAGGCTTTCTCCCGCCGCCGCTGACTTCAACCCTGGTCTTGGTGCAGGCGGTTCCCGCTCGTCGGTTAGCCAACTGCATCTTTACTACATCATGCAGAATGTGCTTTTTGACTTCAAGTCCAAAGAGGGAATCATTCAATTCAACCTCTCCAACTTTTTTATTGTCAGTATTATATACCTGAGTTACTGCCATTTTGAGTTCTCCTCAAACAGCCGCTTCTAAGCGACTAAAACTTTATTTAATATAGATCTGCAGAAGTCCCTCTTTGGCACCCGGGACAGATCCCTTGACCAGCATGATGTTTTCATCAGCACGAACATCAATTATGGTCAGGTTCTTATTTGTTAAAAGTTGATTACCCATGCGACCGGGCATTTTCTTGCCTTTAACAACACGGCTGGGTGTGGCGGAAGTTCCGATAGAACCTGGACGCCTGTGAAAATTCGAACCATGGGTCTTGCAGCCACCCCTGAAACCGTAGCGCCTTACAACACCCTGGAACCCACGCCCCTTGCTCTTGCCACTGATATGGATTTCATCTCCAATCTTGAACATCTCGGCAAGCTGAATTTCCTGGCCCACCTCATAGGCTTCGGGATCCATGATCCTGAACTCTTTGATGTGATAAAATCCACCCTTAGCGGCAGCCTTGGCATGCCCTGCCTCGGGTTTATTCAGCCGTGATTCCTTCTTAGGTCCAAAACCGACCTGGATGGCATTATAACCTTCCTTGGTCTCGGTTTTTTTCTGAAGAACCACACATGGACCTGCCTCTATAACTGTTACAGGTATAGCCTGCCCCTGCTCAGAGTAGACTCTGGTCATTCCAATTTTCTTACCCAGCAATCCCATTGTATTCGGCATTGTACTGTACACTCATTTCTTTAAATTTAACTGATTAACAACAGGGGTAGATATGCTTATCTCATGCCCCAAAAAACACTTCCAATAATTATGGCAGTTTAATCTCTACATCAACGCCAGCGGACAGTTCCAACTTCATCAGGGAGTCTATGGTCTGCTGGGTCGGCTCCAGAATATCAAGCAACCGACGATGGGTCCGCATTTCAAATTGTTCCCTGGATTTCTTATCCACATGTGGTGAACGTAGAACACAATACTTGTTAATTGTCGTCGGCATGGGTATCGGCCCGGCTACGGTAGCCCCGGTTCGCTTTGCCGTCTCTACAATTTCCCTGGTAGACTGATCAAGCAACTTATGATCATATCCCTTCAGCTTAATTCTGATTTTATCGGTTGTAACCATGATCGTTTCTTTTCCTATTCGATAATTTCGCTGATAACGCCTGCACCAACGGTACGGCCGCCTTCACGGATTGCAAAACGAAGCTCTTTTTCCATGGCAATCGGGGTGATCAGGGTGCCTGTGAACGATATATTATCGCCGGGCATTACCATCTCTACGCCCTCAGGCAATGTTACGATTCCAGTCA
>JAAXQI010000148.1 GCA_012974315.1 Desulfobacterales bacterium
CGATCAAGTTATTTGATTGAAAATCTTCCTGAATATCAGGAACAATAAACTCTAAAAAATCCTCGTCAAACCCCCCATTATCTCCAGTGATTTGATACAACGCATCAGAGAGAGGGTTTTCCACCATCTCAAAAATCTCTTCCATCAGGTACTCATCCTCCATCGGGGTATCCGGACTCTGCAATGCAATGAATCTCGGAGACATCGTAGTTTCCATTCCCAGGAAATAAACAAACAGAACCAACCCTGCCATGGCAGCGGCTCCAAAAGACGGCAGCCACCTCGATTTATAACTTGCCTGCGGCACTTCTTCAGGTGGCAAAGTAATGTTTTTTGTCAAAGGCGGAACAGACACCATGGCGGTTTCTCCAATTTCCTGTAACTCAGCCTTTAACTGTTCGACTTTTCTTTTGCAAAGTTGGCATTCCAAAAGATGCTGCTGATCTTCTCCAGTCAGTTCCTTCTCATCAATAACTGCCCAGATAACCTGTTCTTCCTTCAGATGGGCCTGATTCTGCGATTTCATGATAGTGACTCCCTGTACTCCTGAAAAAATACTGAATCCTTTCTGACCTTATTTAATGCCCGGTATAAATGTGTTTTGACTGTGCTTTCATTTTTGTCCAGAATGGCTGCAATCTCATTGATGTTTCGATGATCCATAAACCGCAAGGTAAAAACCTCCCGCTCCATGGCGGAAAGTTTATCCAACAGCGACCGGACCTGTTTCCAGAATCTTTTTTTTGCGATCGTTTCATTATAGTTATTGCTCATGCCCTTGCCTGTTTCCATAAACTCCTGTTCCTGGGCTGATTTAAATTGTAATAAAGAGAGCAACTTTCTCTTTCTCAGGAAATCATTACACCGGTTCACTGCTATACTGTAAAGCCAGGGACGGAACCGTTGGGTGTCATTAAGACTTTTTAATTTCCTGTATGCCTGCACAAAAACCTCCTGGGTAATATCTTCCGCATCCATCTGGGAATAGGTCCTGTAGTAGACCAGGCGATGTATATCTTCCTGGAATATGCTCACCAGTTCCTGAAAGCTCATGCGATTCCCATCCCTGGCTTTTTCTGCCAGTGCTGCTACTTTCAGGGCTATATTATTTTTTTCAGTTGCCATCTTGCTGTAACATCTATCGTCTAAAACGAATTTTCCCGGGAAAACAAATCCATATTTTCAAAAATAATACTCCCAGGCTTAAAAAAGTTATTGATATCATGTATTCCCCGGTAGATGTACATGCAAGTCATTTTTTCCCTTCATTCTCAAATTATTTTGCCATGCCAGTAAAAAAGATTAATGTTATGAATAACATGCTCTTTTAAAGTATAAGACGCCACATTGGTTGAAAAAGTTTACATCGGAATCACAATACATTAACGCAATGACAGCAAATTCGGACACGCAACTAAAACATCTCTATTTCTGGGGACGTCCGCTCTCCCCCCTTTACAGCTGTCTGATGGCTAACCGCAGCAGCTTCTATCAAAAAGGACTTTTCAAGCAGCACAAACTTGAAGTCCCTGTGATCAGTGTCGGAAATCTTGTCCTGGGTGGAACCGGCAAAACTCCCCTGGTGCATTACATTGCACAACTTCTCCACCAGAAAGAACATAAGCCTGCAATATTGAGCCGTGGATATAAAGGTACTGCCACTGGCAAAATAAACGTAGTGTCTGACACCACGGCGATTTTGCTGGAAGCAGATCAAGCAGGGGACGAGCCACGCCTCCTTGCTGAAAAACTACCAGGTATCCCGATGATCACCGGGAAAAAACGTTCTGTAACAGGCCGCTTTGCCATTGACACCTATGGGGTTGATTCACTGATCCTCGATGACGGATTTCAGCATTTATCGTTAAAAAGAGATATAAACCTGGTGCTTTTCAGCGCTCAAAAACTTTTAGGAAATAGCCGGGTCCTGCCTGGCGGAGATTTACGCGAGCCTCTTTCTGCATTGAAGAGGGCTGACGCATTTATCATAAGTGGTTTAGATGATCCTGCCGATGTCAATGTGAGAGGGTTTATCAAATTTCTGCATAATTTATTTCCTGACAAACCTGTATTCACCGGCTCCTATCTCCCTGAAGAGACAATTATCAGGACTCATGCAGGGAAAAACGACACTCTTGGTTTATCCGAAGCTCGCAAAATTCCAGTATATGGATTCTGCGGGATTGCCCAGCCCGAATCCTTTCAAAGGATGTTGAAAAAATCCCACATGAACCTGTCAGGTTTTCAATCATTTGAAGACCACCATATATACTCTTTGAATGATATCAAATCACTCCACAATAATGGATTGCTATCAGGAGCACAGGGACTGATCACCACAGAAAAGGATATGGTTAAGATTCGGGGTTTGTTCCCCCGGGACTTTCCATTGCTGACCCTTCCGATCCGCTTCCAGATGGACAATGATTTTGACCAGTTCCTGCTTAATAAACTCGAAAGTTTCTAAAACAAAAATGCACGATTGTATAAAAAATACAACAATTTATACCATACCGTGTGCTTTTTGACACACCTGGACAAAGAACACCGACGTATTGGGCTCAGTCCTGCTTCTCTGGCATCTTACCGAAATCATTCCATTTCTTTAGACATTAACCCCTGAAGCAAGCCAGTATCAAAGAACGGCATGATATTTGCAATAAAATATTCAATTTACACATGATGAGTTCTAACTAAAAAATAAAACGGTATCGTTTGGAAAACAAATAATAATGAAAACTTTTTCACAAATAAATCCTTACCAGAACACCATACGAAAAACGGTGCACTGCAGTGGAGTCGGACTGCATTCCGGAAAGCAGATTAATATGACGCTTAACCCGGCAGAGGCAAATACAGGTATCCGCTTCGTACGATCTGACTTAGATGGCAAGAATTATATCCCGGCCTTTATGAACCGTGTTGTTGATACCACCATGGCAACAACGATTTCTGAAGATAATGTTTCCATAGCAACCACAGAGCATCTTCTTGCAGCCATCAACGGCCTCTCCATTGATAATATTCTTATCGATGTGGATGGCCCTGAAGTGCCCATAATGGATGGCAGTTCTTCTCCGTTTGTTGATCTGCTTCTTGAGGCAGGCAGCAAACAGCAGAAAAGCTACAGAAGGCTTGTTAAGATTACCAAAGAAATTTCATTCAGGGACGGCGACAGAGATATTAGCATCTATCCTTATGACGGATTCAAAGTAACTGCAGAGATTAACTTCGACCATAACTCTATCAAGCGCCAGGTTTATTCTGTATCAGTCTCCGAGCAGAAATTTATTAAGGAAATATCCAAAGCCCGCACCTTTGGTTTTCTTGAAGATGTCGAGAAGCTGCAGCAAAATGGTTTAGCCCTTGGCGCATCTCTTGGGAATGCCGTTGGTATGGACGAAAATGGAGTTCTTAACAAAGAGGGCTTGCGATACAGCAACGAATTCGTACGGCATAAAATTGTAGACATCATCGGTGATATGACTCTTCTCGGCTGCCCGATACTGGGACACATTGTTGCATACAAATCCGGGCACAGTCAACATCTCAGCCTGATGGAAAAAATAGCAGCCACGCCTGAATCCTGGGAGTTTGTTGAACTGAAGAAGAACGGACAGCTTTCTGTCCTTAACAAGTTCGTCTCCAGAACAAAAGCAGCAGGCAACCGGTTACTGCCAATTCTGTCCCCTGTAGGATCAAAAATTCCTGTCACTGCACGATAAGATTTAACAATATTTAATCAAAAAGCCTGCCGGAACATAAGTTTCCCGCAGGCTTTTTTTTATGCGAAAGTTGTTGTAAAAGATACAGCAATAAGAAAAAATAGCTGTTATCAGTTTTTGTGATGATTTTAAAGTTCTTTTTATTGGAGACTTATTATGTCGCTTAATGGCAAGTTAGGCTTTATTGGTGGGGGCAGAATGGGTGAAGCCCTGATCCAGGGAATTCTTAAATCAGGTATCATTACAGCCGGGAACATACTGGTCACAGATCCGGTAGCTGAGAGAAGAGCATACCTCAAAGACTCATATGGGGTTAACACCTTTGACAGTAGTGAAAATATAAATATCTGGTCCAGCTGCGCAACAGTTATCCTGGCAGTTAAACCGCAGATTATGAAGGATGTGCTCCAGGCTGCAAAAAACAACATTAACAATTCACATCTACTCATATCCATCGCAGCAGGTATACAGTCATCATTTATCGATACAAATCTTTCCGGCTGCGACTGCAGAATCATTCGGGTAATGCCCAATACACCTGCTTTTGTTCTCGAAGCTGTTTCAGCTTTAAGTGCTGGCCCCAGAGCATCCCAGGAGGACATGGACACTGCGGTCACTATTTTCGACTCCATTGGCAAAAGTATCATTCTCGATGAAAAATATTTTGACGCTGTAACAGGTTTGAGTGGCAGTGGCCCTGCTTATGTTTTTTCCTTTATTGAAGCTTTAATCGATGCAGGCATGAAGGTTGGACTCGACAAGTCAGATGCGGAACTCCTTGTAATGCAGACTATACTTGGTTCTGTCAAGCTGGCGATGAGTAGCAAAGAGAGTCCGGCCCAACTGCGGGCCATGGTAACTTCACCGGGCGGAACAACTGTTGCTGGTCTGCAAAAACTTGATGCTGCAGGTTTCAGTGGCATAATCATGGACGCAGTTAAAGCGGCAACCGAAAGATCAAAAGAGCTTGGAAAATGAAAATCAAAAAAGCCGGTATAATCTTAAAACAAGGTTCGGCCAAACCCCGCAAAATAGCCACGGAACTAACCAAATGGCTGGCAAACAAAGGGATTGATACTGTCATCGATAAAGTTGACAAGGGCCTTGACATCCTTATCATTCTTGGCGGAGATGGCACCCTGCTGCATGTTGCCGACAAGGCAAGCAGATATGAAATACCTGTCATGGGCATCAACCTCGGAGGCCTGGGCTTTCTTACGGCAGTAGCAGCAAAAGAACGGTTTGAAGCAATGGAACTTCTCCTGGCCGGAAAAATGGTCGTGGAAAAAAGAATATTACTGAAAACGAAATTATTGAACCCCTCAGCCAATAGCACATCATCTGAAAATTACCTGTATGCTCTCAATGATATAGTAATTAGCAAGGGTAATATCGACCAGATTGTCAAGTTGAGCACCTGGGCAGACCAGGAATTTATCACTACTTATAAGGCAGATGGACTGATATTCTCCACACCGACAGGCTCCACTGCATACAACCTTTCAT
Organism: Desulfobacterales bacterium; assembly: GCA_012974315.1. Taxonomy (GTDB): domain Bacteria; phylum Desulfobacterota; class Desulfobulbia; order Desulfobulbales; family BM004; genus BM004. The sequence continues at coordinate 5,232 of JAAXQI010000148.1, forward strand.
CAGGTGGCCCGATAGTCCAACCCAGGTTACCCTGCATCCTTGTCACACCTATCTGTCCCTTCATGCTGGAAAGCAGACCTGTTCTGCTCTCTCCTGATGTAACCCTGGTAACGCAACTGGCAGGAAAAGCCGATAATGTCAAAGTAATTGTGGACGGGCGCTTTGCCTGGAATATGGTGGAGAATTCCCAACTTGAAGTAAAAACGGCAAAAAAACCTTTACACCTTATCAATATGCCGCAAAAGGGATATTTTGAAATCCTGCGAAACAAACTCAACTGGGGCGGAAGTGGCAACAGGACACCGAAGCTCAGGAGTAAAAAAAGTGACTAAAGTTTGAAGTGACTAAAGTTTGAAGTGACTAAAGTGACTAAAGTTTGAAGTGACTAAAGTTTGAAGTGACTAAAGTGACTAAAGT
>JAAXQI010000027.1 GCA_012974315.1 Desulfobacterales bacterium
AGATGTGTATAAGAGACAGTTGGTATTCCGCGGGAAACTCTGCGGCTTGTCGGTGACCCTGATACTCCACGCTTGATGACAACGAAAACCAAAAAAGATTTTACCGAAAAGATGCAGAATTGGGCCAAAAGGCGGATCATAGAGCTTGAGAAGGAGGATCTCTGCGGCTTTATCTTTAAAAAAGGTTCGCCAAGCAGCGGTATGGAACGGGTCAGGGTTTATAGTGACAGGGGCATGCCGTCTAACAGGGGAAGGGGGATGTTTGCCAGGGCATTTATGGATCATTTTCCTATGCTGCCTATCGAAGAAGACGGCAGGCTTAATGACTCTGCATTGAGGGAAAATTTCATCGAGCGCATCTTTGCCTTACGGCGTTGGCGTCTAATGGCTGCAGAACGCAAAAGTCTCGGGAATATAGTTGCCTTTCATACAGTGCATAAGCTGCAAATCATGTCGCACAGTGTCAAGCATTATCGTGATTTGGGAAGGCTGGTTGCCCAAGGTAAGAAACTGGGTATTCAGTCACTTTATAAACAGTATGAAGCCCTTTTTATGCAGGCTTTTTCTTTGCAAGCTACGGTTAAAAAAAATGTTAACGTTTTGCAGCATATGGCGGGTTATTTTAAAAAGCAGTTGAGCAAGGATGAAAAACAGGAGCTTCAGGAAGTGATTGAACAATATCACCAGCATCTCACCCCCCTAATTGTCCCTATAACCCTTTTTAATCATTATGTGAGGAAATATGACCAGGAATACCTCAAGGACCAGTTCTACCTGCACCCACACCCAATAGAATTGAAATTACGCAACCGGGTATAGTCGGGGGACAGTGGAGATGGACAAAACAAGAATACTTATAACCGGGGCAACCGGATATATCGGACGGCGACTGAAGAATAGATTACTGGCTCATCAGGACTACCAACTGCGGTTGTTTGTAAGAAATAAGCGCAAGGTGGGGGAAAGAGCCAGGCAATCGGTTGAAATTGTCGAGGGTGATACTTTCAATAAAGAAAAACTTGCACTGGCCCTTGTTGGAATAGATGTGGCTTTCTATCTTATCCACTCCATGGGGGCTGACAAGGATTTCAAAAGTCTTGACCGGACAAGCGCTGAGAATTTCAGGAATGCCTGTATTGCTGCCGGGGTCAAAAAAATTATCTACCTGGGCGGTTTGGGAGTCAAGGAGACGGCCAGCAAACACCTCTTAAGCCGCATAGAAACAGGAGAGATACTGAGTGCCAGACCAAATGATATTACTACAATATGGTTCCGGGCCGGAGTAATTATAGGCTCAGGAAGCGCTAGTTTTGAAATCATCAGGAACCTGGCCCAGAAACTGCCGGTCATGGTGGCGCCCAGATGGGTTAATACGAAAACCCAGCCTATCGCGGTGGATGATGTGCTCTCCTACCTGGAGGAATCTGTCAGCCTGGAAAATACCGGCAATACAGTTGTTGATATAGGTGCCGATATAATGAGCTTTCGGGAAATGATGATTGCTGCAGGGCGTGTCATGGGTTTGAAAAGATTCATCATCCCCGTGCCGATTCTGTCTCCCAGACTGTCCTCGTATTGGCTGGTGTTTATTACCACGGTGCCATTCAAGATGGCTGCCATCCTAGTGGATGGCCTGAAATCCGAAACAGTCCAGCAAAATGATAATGCAGCCCTTCTTTTTCCGAAAATTAAGCCTATGTCGTTTGAGCATGCAGTTCAGCATGCTATTGATGAAATCGAAAAAGACCAGGTGGTCAGCCGCTGGTGTGATTCCAGTGCTGGTGAGGTGTGCGATATAATCTACCAGGATGACCCTTCCAGTGCCATAATCCGGGACCGGCGCATGGTTGAATTCGGCAATGTTTTACCGGACAAGGTCTTCCGGTCAGCCCTTGCCATTGGTGGAGAAAGGGGCTGGTATAAATATAATGTGTTATGGCGTCTCAGGGGAGCCATGGATAAGATGGTCGGAGGTTATGGCCTCACCCGTGGCCGGCGTGTAAGTGGGGAATTGCGCATTGGCGATGCCCTTGATTTTTGGAAGGTCGCAGACATTAAACCCAACAAAAGACTCTTGCTTTTAGCACAGATGAAGCTTCCGGGTAAGGCCTGGCTGGAATTTATAATTGAAGGCAATATGTTGATCCAGACAGCACACTTTTATCCACGGGGTATCCTGGGCCGGCTCTACTGGTATTCAACCCTTATTTTTCATAATCTGGTGTTTCAGGACCTGATAGAAAAAATTGTCAAAAATGCTAAACAGGCAGAGTAAATCACTGATTAGTCTTTGACAGTAATTCCCTTGCTTTTCAGATCTTTCAGTATCCCTTTGATCTGCTCTGCATTGCAATCATCGATATGGTAGACATTTTTCATCCCATCCAGGAACTGCAGAATAAAATGTCCTTTATCATCAAGGTGGGCCTCTCTGATATGATCTGTATCAAGCCAAGGTTTGATCTCTTCCATGAAGTCGTTCAAGCTGCAGGTTTTCATATTGTTCTCCTTTATTATAAAATCTTCATATCAATTTCATTGCCACCGACAAGGGAGAGTATTTTTTCAAGATTGAAATATACAATATGCTTGGGGCCGGCAGCCTTATCTTCTTCTGGTGTTAAGTTCCTGCGGGTCATCCTGCTGATCAGTTCTTCGTTTGTGTCCTCTCCCGTCTTTTTCATAAAGAGTCGCATGCCTTTGATATGTGCATCATGCTCCATAAACAGGAAAGTTGCATAGGGGTTTGACTGGAGATTGTTAAGGCTTAGGCGTTCCCGCATAATAAACGCCAGGCTGCCGTCATCCATTATGTGGGGTCTGGAGTAAATGGCTGCATCAGTCCTGCCCTCATTATCTGCAGTGGCTAATACTCCGGTCCCCCTTGTGTTGTTAAAATATTCTTTCAGAGTCATGACTTTCCTCCCTTTACCTGCTGGGGTGATGTAAAAAGTTTCGTTGTATCATAGTCCTGCTTTTCCAGCCGGTCCAGAATTTCATTATAAACATTTTCATCCATTTCCGGGGTTCGTGAAAGGATCCAAAGATATTTTCTGCCTGGATGGCCGATTACGGCATATTCGTAATTCTCACCAAGATCAATTACCCAGTAATCGCCTGAAAATGGCCAGAAGAAGGATACCTTGAGTTTTGCATTGGACTGTTTGTCCACCACCCAGGCTTTACCCTTTACGGAACGAATATTACCCGAAAATGACTTTTCAAAGCACTCATTGACCACGGTTATTTTGCCATCATCCCTTAAACTATAGGTGGCCTTGCTGCCAACGCATCCTTTCTGGAATTTGTGCTCATAGCGGGCAACTTCATACCATTCGCCAATATAGCGGTTGATTTCTACAAAATTTACAGTTTCTAAAGGTTTCATGTTATTCCGATCCATTGTTTTGCAGCTGCTGAGAAGCAGGGACATGAAAATAAGTGTAAATAAAAACAATTTATTCATAACCATCTACCTCTTCATAAAAAAAACTCCAGTTGCATCTTGTTTTTATAAGATAAAACCGGAGTTTTTCAAATGATATTGTATTTTATTTACCACCTTTCTGTTCCGATGAGAGCGTTCACATCCATGCATTTTGCCTTTTCTTCTTCTGTCAGATTTTCAGGATTTTTAATATCTTCAAGGTAACAGGAAAATTGCTTTCCATCTCTGTCTTTAACCCAGATCATTGATTCGTATCCACCACCTGTATTTTCTATATAGTTCATGACGTGCCTCCTTCTATATGAAAGATTTAATTTTCAGTAACATTTGCTTATTAATTTATGCACGCTTAAGCCTTGAATCAATAGGTAATATATGATAGTCTATTGATAGTAAAAACTATCAATAGAAGGGCCAAAGAAGGGGGATGCCATGGAAAGAGCAAATATGTGCCGGGAAATTATTGATTCCCTTTCCGCACACATTGCAATTCTTGATAAAGACGGAATAATTCTACTGACAAACCAGGCCTGGCAGGAATTTGGTGCTGCAAATAATCTGCAGGGCCCTATGGACAGCCTTGGGCAAAACTATCTTTTAATATCAGAGCAGTCAGAAGAAGAGACAGGTCATATTATTGCCCAGGGAATACGCAAGGTCATATCTGGTGACTTGCAGGAATTTTTTACGAACTATCCATGTCACTCTCCCACTGAAAAACACTGGTTTGCTCTAAGGGTTGTTAAGCTGCAGACTGCTGCAGAGGGTTTGCAGGTCATAGTCAGCCATGAAGATATTACACCAATCATGCAGGCCCAGGTTAATCTCAGGAAAAAGGAAGAAGAACTGCTCCAGCAAAAAAAGATGTTGGAGGAATCAAATGTAGCCCTGAGAGTGCTTTTGGAACACCGGGAAAAGGACCGTCAGAGTTTAGAAGAAAACGTGCTGGCAAATGTCAGGAAACTGATTGTGCCTTTCCTGGAGGAATTAAGCTATCACAAGCTGGATGACCGGAGCAAAAATCTGCTGGAGATAGTTCACCAGCGCCTGGAAGAGGTTGTTGCTCCCTTCCTGAATCGCCTGACTTCAATGAACCGCTTGCTCACCCCAAGGGAGATTGATGTTGCCGCCTTCATCCGGGAGGGCAAGACGAGCAAAGAAATTGCCGGACTACTCAATATTTCTGTAAGTGGAGTTGATTTTCATCGTAAAATGATCAGAAAAAAACTCGGTTTAACCAATGAAAAGTCAAATCTGAGATCCTACCTGCTTTCTTTGCAGTAATATATGTCCGTGCCCGAATCAGACTTCGCATTCGATTATTCATAAAAAGGTGATTATCGGTGTTAATCCAAAGTCCCTATATCTTGCCAACATCTTGACTTTTTGAAGCCCCATGTCGAGTCAACATTGCCATGGCACATCTTTATCTATCAAAGATCATTCACAAGTCACGATGTATTTTTATTACAGGTTGTTTATTCCATGGCATATTTTTAAGGGCTAGTGCAATCCCACACCTGTCGAAGAACACAGCCATCAATGTCCCTATAAACAGCAAGATGTAGAATGGAAAACGTATTGTCTGACTTAATCCGAGAAGTGTAAAAGCAAAATATGCAATTCTAACTTGTGTATCGAAAGCGGTTAGGCTTTTGTGTCGCCCGGTGAAATAGATCACCTGCAAAGCGCTAATCACCATAACAATATAATACCCTGGCACCCATCCTAAAAGGGCAGTCAAAATGAAAATAGAAATTATTGTCCAAAACCACCAATCAATCTTTTGTGGTTTAATTATGACTTTCATTTTCCCCTCCCGTTAGTTTTCTTATTTTTTCAAAAAAACAATAAGGCCTCCAATGGGAATATTAATACCCTTGAAGGCCTTATAACGGTTCTTTCAGACAAACCTCTTTCATTGGAAATCGCTCCAGGTAGAGGCTTTATGTATCAATAACTATGCATTAAATATAACAATTAGTACTCGGATAAATCAAGTGCCACAATGTGTTAGGGATGGTGATTTAAGAACAGTGTAGATAACTTGCCAACAGTGTGCCACGAACGCACCAAAGGGTTTTATACTCCAAAGTGCGGTGCTGCAC
>JAAXQI010000030.1 GCA_012974315.1 Desulfobacterales bacterium
ACTACGTAATGTCCGATTTCAATACTATAAAAGAACTTGCCCGGAGCTATCTTCAGGATAAGGATCTTGAGCCTTTGGAAAAGGCCTATAAGTTCGCCGATAAGGCCCATGCCGACCAGATGCATCCAACGTCGGGTGAACCCTATATCGCCCATGTTCTTGCAGTTACAGAAATCCTGCTTACCATGAAACTTGATCTGCAGACTGTAATTTCCGGCTTGCTGCATGGAGTGTTAAAGCAGGACCCCTCCCTGTCCGTCAAAGAGATTGAAAAAGATTATGGAAACGATGTGGCCAATATTGTCCGCGGTGCCACCAGGATTACCAATGTACAGTTCAACAGCAAACTGACCTATCAGGCAGAAAATATAAGAAAACTGCTGTTGGCAATGGCTTCAGATATTCGTGTTTTATTGGTCAAGCTTGCTGACCGGTTGCATGATATGCGTTCCTTTATACTGGATGATAAGGAGCAACAAAAGGAATTGGCCCAGGAAACCCTGGAACTTTACGCGCCCCTTGCCAGCCGTATGGGTATCGACTGGATGAAACGGGAACTTGAGGATCTTGCCTTTAAATTTCTTTTTTCTGACGAGTATTCAGATATAACTTCAAGGATAGAAAGTTCAACAGCTGATCGGGAAAACTATGTCAAGGAAGTCATTGATATTTTGCGGCAAAAACTTGCCGAGGTAAATCTGAAGGACTGCCAGATAATAGGCCGCCCCAAACATCTTTACAGTATCTATAAAAAAATCATTGCCCAGAATATTCCCCTTGAGAAGGTTTATGACAAGGTTGCCTTCAGGATCATTGTTGATTCGGTAAAGGAATGCTATGAGGCTCTTGGGGTAGTGCATGCCAATTGGCCGCCGGTGCCCGGAAGGATCAAGGATTTTATCAGTACACCCAAAACCAACAACTATCAATCCATGCATACTACAGTTATCGGCCCCTACGGCGAATTCATGGAGGTGCAGATCCGAACCTATGATATGGACAGGGTGGCCCAGGAGGGTGTTGCAGCACACTGGGCGTATAAGGAAGGCCAGGCTATCAGCAAGGAGGATGCCAAGGTTTTCAAGGGTTTGAAGCAACTGGTACAGTGGCTGCAGGAACTCAAGGATCCGAAAGAATTTCTTGATTCTGTCAGGGGAGAACTCTTTGATCCCGATGTGTATGCTTTGACACCAAATGGTGAAGTAAAGGAGTTTTCCAAGGACAGTACGCCTCTTGACTTTGCTTATGCAATCCATACCGAGGTCGGCAACAGCTGTGTGGGGGCCAAGGTGAACGGAAAAATAGTGCCCTTGAAATACAAGCTGCAAAATGGTGATGTGGTGGAAATAATCACCTCGCCCAAGCAGAAGCCGAGACGGGACTGGTTATCACTGGTAAGAACGAGTAGGGCAAAGTCCAGAATCAGGAATTGGTTGCGCAGAGAAGAAAAAGAAAAGACAGCGAATGTAGGGCGCGAGATCAGTGAACGGGAATTGCGCAAGTATGACACCTCTTTGAAAAAAATTATCAAGACCGGCCACATGAGGCAGATCTTGAAAGAAATGCATTGCAACTCTCTGGAAGACCTTCTGGGAAAGATCGGTTCAGGCAATGTTGCCATAAAGAATGTCATCAAGGTGTTGCAGCCTGAGGAACTCAGAACCGAAGAGGAGGAGAAGGCTGTAGAGCAGGAAATGATAAGTGCTGCAGCAGCTTCTCATAAACGGGATAAGGCAGGTGAGAGTGAGGGAATTCAAGTTGAAGGCGTTGATGATATGCTGGTAAAAATAAGCCAGTGCTGCCTTCCGGTTCCCGGTGATACAATCATGGGATTTATAACCACTGGACGCGGTATTTCCATTCACAAGGCCAACTGTCACAATCTTCTGGCAACAGATCCCCAGCGCAGGATAGAGGTTAGCTGGTCGGCCGGGCTTAAGACAGTGCACAGGGCCCAGATCTATCTTGTCACCCAGAACAAAAAGGGTATGCTTGCCGCAATAGGCAATGCCATCAGTATGGAAGATGCCAACATTGTAGAACTGGAAGCCAAAACCAACGCGGACAACCTGTCCTCCAGCAATATAATGCTTGAAGTTGACGACCTTGACCATCTCAGCCGCCTGCTGCAGCATTTACGGCAGCTGGATGGCGTGATCGAGGCCCGGCGCAGGTAATGCCTCAGGACAGCTAAACCCTTGCACGTTGTTTTCTCTTTAATCAATTAAAATTATCATTGTCAGACAATAAACAGATAAAGAGTTGATTACAGGGGAAATAAGTTTATGCAATTAGATGTTCCGATAATCGGTATTTTGCGTGGCATTGGTGCTGGTGTGTTTGGCCCGCTCATGCAGGCATCTTTTTCGGCTGGTTTGCAGGCCATTGAAATAACCATGAACACTCCCGGGGCTGAAGAGATAGTGGCGGCAAACAGGGATAAAGTGTCTGCCGGCAAATACCTGGGTATGGGAACAATCCGCAACCTGGCCGAAGCTGAAAGAGCTTATGATGCAGGCGCCATGTTTTTTGTTACCCCTAACGTTGATTCAGACGTAATAGGATTTGCCGGAAGCAAAAATATTCCGGTAATTGCTGGCGGACTGACTCCGACTGAAGTTCACAGGGCCTGGGAAGCTGGTGCTTCAATGGTCAAGGTTTTTCCCTGCAGGTCTCTTGGGGGACCACAATATATCAGAGAACTTCGAGGTCCCTTTGACCAGATTCCCTTCGTGGCAGTTGGTGGTGTAACAATTGAAAATGTAGGCGAGTATCTGCAGGCAGGTGCAACAGCAGTAGGTGTCGGAATTTCACTCTTTGGAGAGCAGGCGGTTGCTGCACAGGATTGGGAAGCAGTTGGAAGAAATGTGGAACAGTTTATTAAACGATGCACAGCAAAATGAATTTTGAATTTTAAATGTTGAATTGTGAATTAATTTAAAACTCAAAACTTAAAACTCAAAATTGTTTTTCCCCTCAACCCCTTGAACCCTTAGTATTTCAGCGGCAGTTCAGCTTCTTTCCAGGCAGATATCCCGCCCTTAAGATTGTAGACCTCATTCCAGCCGTTTTTTGACATGAGCTGACCCAATGCAAGGCTGCGGCCGCCAACTGCGCAGATAAGCAGGATAGGTTTATCCTGAGGGGGGCGCTGGGTACCCTTGATGATGGCCCATAATGGCATCAGAGTTGATCCTTCGATGTAGCCTTCAGATAATTCGTCCTGGCCCCGGACATCAATAAGCAGCATATCCTTACGGCTCTCTATTAAATTCTTAGCTTCCTGGGGAGTGACTGTTTTGAAAAGGGATTGCTGTTGTTCCAGGCCGGGGAATTGTTGCTGGGCTGCAGGAACAAGCTGGGAACCAAGGAAAACAAAGAGGGCTGCAGAGATTGTCAGGGCTATGATTTTTTTCATTATACTGTTACCTGTTTGGAAAAGGTTGTTATTTGATAATTGTTATTAGCTTTTTGAAACCTTGATAAATCTAAGTACTGGAAAGGTGTTTGGCAAGGGGAAAAATATAGAATGAGTTAACGTCAATATTCTTTAGGCACGGGTCAACTGACGGTATTTTATTCTATGGGGTTGCTCAGCAGCGGCTCCAAGCCGTTTTTTCTTGTCTGCTTCATAGTCTGAGTAATTGCCTTCAAACCATACCACACTGCTGTCACCCTCAAAAGCCAGGATATGGGTGGCAATCCGATCCAGAAACCAGCGGTCATGGCTGATAACAGCAACACAGCCGGCAAAACCTTCCAGGGCCTCTTCCAGGGCGCGCAGGGTATTGACGTCAAGATCGTTGGTTGGCTCATCCAGCAGGAGTACATTGGCTCCTTCTTTCAACATACGGGCCAGGTGCACTCTGTTTCTCTCGCCACCGGAAAGCTGCCCCACTTTTTTCTGCTGGTCCGCACCGGAGAAATTAAAACGTGCCACATAGGCTCTGGAGTTAACTTCACGATCACCCAGGGTAACGGTATCCTGACCATCTGCAATAACCTGCCAGATTGATTTCTCCGGATCCAGAATATCACGGCTCTGATCAACGTAAGCCAGCTTCACGGTATCTCCGAGATTGATAGTGCCCTTGCTCGGTTGCTCTTGTCCGGTGATCATTTTGAACAGTGTTGTTTTGCCAGCCCCGTTCGGGCCGATGATTCCGACTATTCCTCCGGGGGGCAGTTTGAAACTCATATTCTCAAACAGTAGGCTGTCGCCAAAAGCCTTGGATATCTGATCTGCCTCAATAACCGTTTTGCCCAATCTTGGTCCGGGGGGAATATATATTTCCTGCCCCTGGATTTTTTTCTGTGTCTCCTGGTTCAACAGGTTCTCGTAGGAGCTTATCCTGGCCTTGGACTTGGCATGCCTGCCCTTGGGTGACATCCTGATCCATTCAAGTTCACGTTCCAGGGTTTTTTGTTTCTCACTCTCCTGTTTTTCTTCAAGCTGCAGTCTTTTCTGCTTCTGCTCCAGCCAGGATGAATAATTGCCCTGCCAGGGGATGCCGTGTCCCCGGTCCAGTTCAAGTATCCAGCCAGCGATGTTATCCAGAAAATAGCGGTCATGGGTAACGGCTATGACCGTGCCGGAATATTGTTGTAGGTGGTGTTCCAGCCAGGCCACCGACTCGGCATCCAGATGATTGGTCGGTTCGTCAAGCAGCAGGATATCCGGTTTTTGCAAAAGCAGCCTGCACAGGGCAACCCGTCGTCTTTCACCGCCGGATATTACATTGACAGGTGTATCTCCTGGAGGACAACGCAGGGCATCCATTGCCATTTCCAACCTGCTTTCAATGTCCCAGGCATCAAGGGTGTCAAGTTTTTCCTGAACCTCTGCCTGACGCTCTATGAGAAGGTTCATCTCTTCATCATTAAGAGGTTCAGCAAATTTAGCATTGATTTCGTTGAATTCGGCAAGGAGATCAACCTGCTCTCTGGCTCCCTGTTTGACAATCTCCCACACGGTTTGAGTCTCGCCCAGAAGGGGTTCCTGCTCCAGGAAACCGATGGTAAATCCCGGGGTCATTGTTATTCTGCCGTTATACTCTGTGTCAATTCCGGCCATGATACGCAAAACAGTACTTTTCCCGGCCCCGTTCAAGCCAAGAACTCCAATTTTGGCACCATAGAAAAAGGAGAGGCTGATGTCCTTGATGACAGGTTTTTTGTCGTAGTATTTGCTTACTCCAATCATGGAGTAGATAATCTTGTTCGGTTCACTTGCCATTATTAAAAATCCTTTGCTGTAGCAGTTTAGAGTGTATTCAGGTGGTGCTTTCTAAAGGAGGCGGGAGCATACCATAAGTGGCAAAACTGTGCCAGTCTCAAAGTGGCAAAACTGCGCCAGTCTAATGGGAAAATATTTCTATACAATAAAATGTCTGCAGTAACTAAGTTATTGTGGACAGCAATTTTTCTTGAGATTCAATCTAACCATTGTTATTATTGTATATTTAGAAGGTCAAGATTAGTTAGTGTCTGTCCAGAAATGAGGATTTTCGAAGTCGGAGTTTATGCCCTGAAAGGGTGCTTACCTCCGAGCATTATTTTTTGAGCATGACGCAGTCAGGGGTTCGCACCTACCTGTATATAGAACGTTTGCGAGACTCCGGGGATTGCGAAAAAAATAAGCGCAGGCATATGTATGATATCGGAGTCTCCACTTCGTTTCGCTTACCTCCGAGCATTATTTTTTGAGCATGACGCAGTCAGGGGTTCGCACCTACCTGTATATAGAACCGTACGAAGTCCGGCACGAAATCCTGGTGCGGGTTAAAGACATGATGGCCTGGCAACTCTGACATCAACTGACAAAATAATTGAGGGCAGGTCTTCAATAAGAACTAAGCAAGAGGGAGAAAAAAGCCATTTGTCGGCATAGGCTGTTTACATACCATAGTGACAGGCATTTGCGACTAAGGGGACCTGGAACCATCTGATTAAAAAGTCCACATTACTTGCCAACATATTGATATTTTGGAGGATGAATACCAGTCAAGGTGTCCTCTGGCAATGTTAACTTTTTGAATACGGTTTAAAGGGCTAACTACTCTCTGTAATCGCCGGCAACAGAACCGTAACCCGACTATACTCCCCGTAATTACTTTCAAAAGTAAGTTTGCCGCCATGGTCCAATATAATTCCATGACTGATGGCAAGACCCAGCCCTGTGCCGATTCCAGAGGGCTTTGTTGAGAAGAAGGGATTATAGATTTTATCGATAATTGAAGAGGGGATGCCGGTACCGTAATCCAGGAAGGTAAATTCAAGAAAGGGTGAATCATCAATTATTATCTCAGCAGCATGGATGATAAGGTTTTTCTTCGGATGAGCTTTCGAGTGTTTTTGGTTCAGTGCGTAACGGGCATTATTAAGAATATTTAAAAAAACCTGTTCAATCTGTTGAAAATCTGCAAGTACTTTATGGAGTTCTGCCGGGAAATCTATGGTAAGGTTGATTCCATCTTTACGAATCTGAGTCTCTGTAAGAGCCAGGACTTCATCAAGAACCTCCCGGACATTAATTGGCCTTTTTTCCTTTATATTTTCACGGGCAAAAGAGAGCAGGCTACTTACAATGCTTGCGACCCTGTCCCCCTCTTTAATAATTCTGGCCGGGATTTCGTCAGTCGCGATCTCTCCTTTTTCAGCTTCATCAATCATGATCTGGGCAAAATTAATAATACTGTTGACGGGGTTGTTGATTTCGTGTGCCACGCCGGCTGCCAACTCACCTATTGAAGCCAAATGACCGGCACGCATAGTTTCGGTTTGCATGGTGATATCCTGGGCAATGCAGACAATGCCTTCAAATTTGCCCTCTTCATTGAAGATGACAGAAGCGGTGCAAAGCATGCGGATCTTTTCACCGTACTTTGACAGATAAGTTGTTTCTGAATTCCTTGTGAAGCCATCATTGATAAGGTCATCAAGTCCGATACCGTGATAATAATCTTCGGCAAAAATCATGGAGAAAGGTTTGCCGATCAATTCTTCTTTCGTATATCCAAGCAAATCATAGGTTGACTGGTTAGCAGCCCTGATAGTCTGGTCCTTATTGACTACCAGTAGTGAATTGCTCATTGATCGGATTATGTCATCGGTATAAGCCTTGGCGGTAATGAGCGCCTGCCTGGAGGTTTTTAGTTTTTCGGCCATGATATTGAACGATGCTGCCAGCTGACCTATCTCATCATTGGAATTGACCGTGACCCGATGGGTCAAATCTCCTTCAGCCAGGCGATTGGTTCCGTCTACAAGTTGTTTTATAGGTTTTTCAAGAGCCCGTGCCATAAAATATGCATTAATTATAGTGGCCAGAATTGCAATAAACAGAACCAGGGTCAACATTTTCTGGGAAAATGTTGAAATTTCCAGAATCGCAGTATTTTTCTCTTCAATTCTTTTACTGACATAGGCTGCAGCCTCTCTTCCCAAAGATGCTATTCTGTCTGCCTCCCTGACAGCCAGGTTTTCCATTTCCCTGGCGGAAGAACCGCCCCGGTATCCTTCACGCACCTCTGTTGCAAAAGCATAGATTGCCTGTTTGAATCTTCTGGAAGCTTTGGCGATTTCATCAATATTAGCAAGTTCATCCTCGTCAGTTGCCAAAACTCTGATGGCATCAATTTCCCTGAGGGCCTTGTTGACCAGCAGGTCAACCGATGCAACAACATCAGTTCGCCCTAATCGGTAATCATACAGTTTATCTTTGGCGTGGGTGATGATCTCAGCCACATCATACCAGCGCCGTAATTTGACCTGATCAACAGTGATGATTGCCGTAAGACGTTCTACGTTTTTTGACATGGAGATATAGGCAAAGAGGCTTTCGATGATGATTATCATCAGCAAAATGAAAAGGCCCAGATTCCTTGCGGTACGGAACGAAAAGTTCATTGATTGCAACCGTCACCCAAACAGAAAGTTATCTTTTATATGAGTATTCCTGAAGGTTAATACCCAACTGCTTTACCATATTATACAGAACCACATAGTCATCATTGTTTGTTTCAATAAATTTGATTGCTCCGAAATTTTTCAGTATCTCCTGACCTTCAGGGGTTTCATGCAATGAAAGCAAGAGAATTTTAATCCGCAACTTTATTGCTGGATTAAGGTCTTTACGGACAGCCAGACCGTTTGATGGAACTTCTGGAGATTCAGCAAGAACAAGCATCTGTTCCTTAAAATCAGGATATTCTTCCGTGATACTATTAAAAATATTATCCTTGGCACCACCTATGTCTGCCTCACCGGTATAAACTGCCCAGGCAGCAGCATCATGGCTGTTAGCAAAGGATATTCTTGAAAAATAATCTTCAATATTGTTAATGCCGTAGTCTTTGAAATAAGAAAGTTGAAAGATATAACCGGCGGTTGTAGCCTTATCTACGAGGACGAGGCTCTTGTTTTTCATATCCTTTACAGTTCTGATATTACTGTCTTTCCTGGTAAAAATATATCCCCTGTAGGTGGAAATGTTGCCGGGGAAAACAGGCCTTGCAATAGGCTCTACGCCTGCCTTGGCATGTGTCAGCAAATAACTGAAACTTCCGAAAAAGCCTGCATCGGCTTTCCCTTTAATAAACGTCTCACTTATCTCGCCATAGTTCGCCAGAATTTCCACAATGAAATTCATATCCATTTTTGTGGAAAGGTAATCAGTTAGAAATTGATAGCGTCTTCGCTGCTCAAAAACATTTTTTTCCGGAATAAGTACCAGGCGTATGGTTTTTTCGTCATCAGGGGCAAGCTGACTTTCTTCAGCAAAACAATCGTTGCCTGGCAATTGAAGGAAAAGTGTCAGCATTAAAAGAAATAGCAGATACACGATAAGATTTTTATTATGGAGCATAGCCCTACTTAATAGATACTATTTATTGAATTCCAGCCACAGGGGCTCGTTAACATCACCGGTTCCGTAAAGTGGATCAGAGAGTTCCTTGTTTGCATTCCGGCCAGCGATCTCATAACGGGAAACACCGAATAAATATTTTCTGGCGGTGGTAAATTGAACATCATCCTGGTGACCAGTAATAAAGTTCCGGCGGAATTCGATGGTCCATGTGCCATTTTCCCAAACACCCTTAGCCTTAACATCACTTCTACTGCCTGTGGGTTGTTGATGAATATAGCGAGGCAGGGTTTTGCCCCCGTAATCCGTAATGAGATCAATTCTGTAAGCACTTGTCCCATCATCACTTTTACGAAGCAGATACATTGTTTTTCCAGATTTGGAAATAATTTTCGTTGAGTCCTGTTCTTCTGTCTGGCTTAATAAATGACTCTTGTCATCTGCATACCCTGTTGCATCAGTGCGGCATGCCTTCCAGTACCAGATATCTGCGTGATGGGGATTGTCTGCAACGATGCTTAGATCAACGGGGTCAGAATCCATATTCCATTTGAATATGATGATATCTTCCCGGTCATGCCCAACAGTGTAAATTTCACGGCCTTTATTCCAGATCCAGCTTTTGTGTGTTCTCGATTCATCTTTGTCGGGGAAACTGACTTGAACGAAAAATTCTGTATCTGTGTAGACTGCCTTTATTGTAATTGGCATTTTACTGCTTTTATCCAGGGTTATTATTTCCTGAGCGTTTTCCCAGGCAGGATCACCGGCAAGTCCGTCTATAACAGGAGGTTCTGTGACAGGCATTGCGAGAAGCTTCTGTTCTCCAAAACAGGGTGATGCTATTCCAAAGCATACGAGCACCATACAGACAAGAAAGACGGTTTTCTTTATCATAGAAATCAGTTTTATAGAATTGATCATGTTTTTATTATACAAGCCCCAGGAGAGTATAACAAAATATGTTCAAGGGAAAAGATAATTTTACATTTCTGCCCATAGGGATAGAATACTGTGCAGTTATAATCCTGAATTGGTGGTGAAAAATTGCTCGGCGTCTCCCATTGTTTGTTTATACCCCTCAGGTAAGCACCCTTAAAGACAGGGCATAAACTCCGACTTCGAGGGGGTATTAAAAAGAGTGACCTGAAAGGGTGTTTATCTAAACTGCTTAAACCCTATGCCTACAACGGCTTAAGGATTCAGGAGAATGAACGACATATTTCAGGTATAAAAAAACCTGGCCGTTTTTGCGGCCAGGTTTTTTTGGTATACATAGAGGGTAGCGTTTAATTATTCAGCAGCGACTCCTTCTGGCGTTTTATTGAGGTATGCATAAAATGCAGGGAAGGCACCAAGGAACATAACTGCAATAATGTATTCTACACCTTTAATATGGGTGTAAAAATCTGACATGGTATGGAATTCCTGCATCAAACCGGCGGAAATCAAGTATTGCCGAAGTAATTCTGATACCTGCCAGTCTACCTGAGCAAGTCCGCTAAGGATTGCTGCGCTTGACCAGATTGTTATCAGTGATCCAAGAAAAATTGATGAGAATTTGAATACGGTCATACTTTTTGTAGTGTTTTCGCTTTTGGACATGTTTGGCCTCCTGGTTCGTGTGGGTTAATTAGAGAAACTTGATTTTATATTCCAGTTAAAGCAGTAAAAATACCTCGACCTAATTCTTGAATGTTTTGGGATTGTGCTATGCCGTTAAGTAAACATACGAAACCCCAGGCGCCGACGAAACCAGCCATTGCCATGATTGTAATAATTCCAAATCTGGAGTTGCCGATTTCAACATCTGTTAATTCGGTGTGACCGGCAAGAGTGGCGACCTGTTCTTCGATTGTTTTTTGTTCGCTTAACATGATCTTTCCCCACTTTGTTGTATTGTCAGAATTATTTTTATCTGTATTGTCTTCTTGTAATATATGTAAGCATAAACCATGCCACAATAATATTATTGCAACTTTAATTTGTTAATTAACTTTTTATGAAAAGTTGCTGCATTGAATCGAATATTAAAT
>JAAXQI010000135.1 GCA_012974315.1 Desulfobacterales bacterium
AGATGTGTATAAGAGACAGATTATATGCTGCGGGGATTCTCCTGTGGCTTTTTTCATACATATCGACATAAGAACGACCCAAAAAGCATCGAACTTATGTGGCTGTATATACTATAGAGGACACGAATATGATAACCGCTTCCAATATTGCTCTCTCCTATGGCAAGAGAGTCATCTTCCAGGACGTCAACATCAAGTTTGCCCCTGGCAACTGCTACGGCCTGATCGGAGCAAACGGCGCAGGAAAATCCACCTTTTTGAAGATACTGGCAGGTCAGCTTGAGGCTGATCGGGGCGAGGTTTCCAAGGGGAAGAGAGAGCGCATAGCGATGCTCAGCCAGGATCAGTTCGCCTTTGACGAGCATACTGTTTTCAATACCGTGATCATGGGCCATAAGAAGCTCTACAAGGTAATGGCCGAGCGTGAGGCCCTCTATGCCAAGGCTGATTTCACCGATGAAGATGGCATTCGTTCCGGGGAACTGGAGGACAAGTTCGGTGAAATGAACGGCTATGATGCAGAAGCAGAGACTGCAGTACTGTTAAACGGCCTCGGCATCCCCGAAGAGATGCGTCAGAAAAAGATGAAAGAGCTTGAAGGCAGCGATAAAGTGCGGGTGCTTCTGGCCCAGGCCCTGTTCGGCAACCCGGACATCTTACTTCTTGATGAGCCCACCAACCAACTGGATCTGCCAACTATTAACTGGTTGGAAGCCTTTCTCTCCCGTTTTCAAAACACTGTGATCATCGTCTCCCATGACCGCCATTTCCTGAACCAGGTCTGCACCCATGTGGCGGATATTGATTATGGAAAAATCCAGGTCTATGTTGGCAACTATGACTTCTGGTATCAAGCCAGCCAGCTCCGTTTCCACCAGAAGGAAACCGAAAGCAAGAAGTCAAAGGCCAAGGCAGATGAACTCAAGGAATTCATCCGGCGTTTCAGTTCCAACGCCTCCAAGGCCAAGCAGGCCACCTCACGGAAGAAACTGCTTGAAAAACTCACCCTCGAGGATATGCCGATTTCCTCCCGAAAATATCCCTATATTGTATTCACCCCGGAACGCCCCTGTGGTGATATCATTCTGGAAATTAAAGGTCTTTCCAAAAAGATCGACGGGGTTTCCATGTTTAAGGATCTTACCCTCACTGTCAACAAAGGGGACAAAATCGCCTTTGTTGGAGCTAACAGTCTGGCAAAAACCACTCTGTTCAAGATTCTGGCCGGGGAACTTGAGCCGGACAAAGGCAGTTTCCGTTGGGGGGTGACCATGAGCAACGCCTATTTCCCAAAAGAGAACAATACGTATTTCGAAAATATGGATCTTGATCTTGTCGGTTGGTTGCGTCAATATGCCCCTCCCAAGGAGCATGAAAGCTTTGTTCGGGGGTTCCTGGGAAAGATGCTGTTTGCCGGTGATGAGGCGCTGAAAAAGATATCGGTTCTTTCCGGTGGCGAACGGGTGCGCTGCATGCTTTCCAGGATGATGCTTTCCGGCGCCAACGCTCTCATTCTCGATGAACCCACCAACCATCTCGACCTCGAATCTATCACCTCATTGAATAACGGGCTGATTGATTTTCCCGAGGTGTTACTCTTTACCTCCCATGACCATCAAATTGTGTCCACCGTGGCAAATCGGATTGTCGAAATCACGACCGAGGGCATCATCGACGTAATGATGACCTTTGACGAGTACCTGGCAATGAAGGAAGCGAGTCTGTCCAAAGATGCAGGTCAATCCGAAGAGGATGAGTATCTGGACCGGCAGGCAGCCTAACCTGGTAAATTTATGTAACGATCTGCCTGTATTTTATTTATGAATTTCCAGGTAAGTGAGTTTAAAGGGTCTGTACTGGAAACTAACTCCTATTCTGAAAAAGTGCTGTAATAGTAGGTTGTAACTCTTCGGGGAAGTTATATTTTTTTGCTGGTAAAATAAAAAAATATGCGCTAATGCGCTAAAAAGAATAACCATCTTCCTGATTTTTCATTATAGGTGAGCACATTTTGCCACGAAAACAATTCCCACCCAAGCGTGAATATACTCAAAAACGTACTCCGAAGAGCGGATCTCTGCAAAAGGGAAAGGATAAATCGCTGGCAAAAGGATTACGCCTTCCCAAGGACAAGGAGTCGAACCGAGGAGAGCCAGCAGCTGAGACCTTTGCCAGTCTGCTGAGGCCACTGGTTGTCGAGCCATCCAGCCCGCAGTCGCCGGTCATTTTGCAGAGTTCACCCCTGGCCCATCTTGATTACCGGGAAGAACTCAAGATCAAGAATCAGGCCCTTGCCCTGTTCTGGAAGAATTTCCGGCTACCTGGCCACCCTGAACCAATTATTGCATCACCCAAACCACGCCACTACCGGACCACATCAAAACGCAAAACAATCCTCAAGGGCAATACTCTCTACCTCCTGTTTAACGATCGGGCACTACGCTCCCAGAAAAAGTTCTTTGTGGAATCACCCCTGGAGCCCCGGGAACATGGCAGGATTTTTGAATTTCTGCAGAAAAAAATTAGCGAACCTCCATTCAAGCTGCTGGCCGATCATCTAAACTATTTGATCATCCGCGGCAATTACAAAGAACATGCCGTAATCTTCAATGTCGATACCCTGAATGGCCCACTGGTCCGTAAACTAAAGCTTCTTGCAGGCCATCTTCAGAAGCTGCCTGATCCAGTGACCTCTGCCTATATTTATCCGGACCCGAGTTGTTCGGAATACTATTTTGAGGAGGGACAGCCCTCCGATATCCTACAGTTTAAGAAACTGTTCGGCAAAGGCGATCTAGCTGTCAGCCATCATGGCTACCGTTATTCCTATCATCCCACCTCTTTTTCCCAGGTCAATGAGTCTATGGTACCAATGATGCTGGACATGGCCCAGGAGCTGCTTGAGCCAAATCCGGTCGAAACGCTCCTGGATCTTTACTGCGGTTACGGCCTGTTCAGCCACTTTCTGGCTCCTGGCTACAAACAGGTGATGGGGATCGATGCAGAAGGGCCATCCATCCGAGCCGCCATCTTCAATAAAAAACCCAACCCTGCCTCCAAAAATGCTCGTTTTCTAGCCCGCCACATTACAGCAAGAAGTGTTGAAAAGATCCCCCTTCCCAATGATCTTGGCGCTGAGATTGTTCTGCTTGATCCACCCCGGCAGGGGCCCCAGGAGGGTGTCATCGGTGCATTGGGACGCCGTGAACCGCGGAAAGTTCTCCACATTCATTGCGGCGTGGATCAGATTCCAAACTCTCTCAAACAGTGGCAGCAGCATGGCTACAAGGTCCAGCGCATTGTGCCCCTTGACATGTTTCCCGGTACGGCAGGCCTCGAAGTGCTGATTCTGCTTGAGAGAGGTTCTGGTTGAACGGATAAAAAAAGGTCAGGTTCTGTGTTTGTCAATTATTACAAGACCTGACCCTGGGATTCCGATATCACATACATATGGACAGGTGGAGGCTGGTTATATCTTGCCGTAATCATAGACCCATTTTCACGACAGGTGGTTGGCCGGTCAATGAACAACCGTATTACCCGAAAACTGGTGGGGGACGCCCTGCGCATGGCAATCTGGCGTCGTCGTTTTGAGTCTGGCCTTATCTTCCATTCGGACCGCGGAAGCCAGTACTGCAGCAATGACTTTCAAATGATGTTGAAGGACTATGGAATGATCAGCAGCATGAGATGTAAAGGCGATTGCTGGGATAATGCTGTGTCGGAGAGCTTTTTCGGCACCTTGAAAACAGATCGGGTATTTCTCACAAAATATAAAACCCGAGAGGCAGCTCAACGTGATATCGTTGACTATATCGAAATGTTTTATAACAACAGGCGACATCACTCATTTCTGGGATATCTGAGCCCAAAGGAATTTGAGAAAAAACGGCTATTGAAAATAGCAGCTTAACAAAAATGTCCATTTTTACTAGACCACGTCAGCACAAATTATTTTCAGATAATTTACAAATAGCAAAAAATTACTTGCCAAAAATAAATCTGTCCCCATTTGTTCATTACAATCGAAGTCTTTTTTTAAGCCGCTTGGAAAAAGGTGCTTTCCGATCAAGGATGTTTATTTCAGGAACAATGTCTGGGTTGGCATAATATCCGGTGCTGACCTGCATCCCCTCTTCGATGATAAAACCGAAATTTTGATAACACCCCATTCCTAGACTGGTAATATCGGAGGCCAAGACCATGAATTTTTTGTTTTCCGCGTTGTATCGCCAGTCCCTCTGAACGATACCGATGCCAAGGCTGAGCAGGGCAGCACCCACCCCCCTTTTTCTAAATTTTCCTATTATTTCGATTCCATGACCAGGGGTATTGATGAATAAAGGATGAGGATTGATTTCTGTGTTGTTAACAATTGAGTAGGTGCCGTCACCCACATATTTCAGGGTAATGAATCCTATATGCTCATGATCATGGGAGATGATAAGGTCAAATAAGCCGCCTGGACGGGAATAAACGATCCGATATTTCTTATCTTGTCTGGTTGAGATTATTGCTTCCCGCTTTTCCCAGAGTTCATCAATTACACTAATAATGCTCATTATGGATTACTCAGTTTAGCATGATGTCAGAGAGTAAGATAAATAGTTAATTGTGAAGATTTTTTTTCACAAAAGCATCCTTATCGAATTATAAATTTATTAAGGCCTTCCAGCCAACTTATACTTCCGAATATTATCCTAACACTCTAAAAAGTCCAGATTTCATCTCACGATGTTGACTTTCTCTATAATCTAAACAAGTAAATATATCCGGTGGACATCTTAAGTATTTAGAAGAAAAAGTTTCAAGCCGGCAAAAAATTTACTATGTTCTATTCATTAATACAAAGTTCCCAAAATTTAAAAAAATAATGCCCAGGATGCAATAAATGTTTGGCTTATTCAGCAACAGGAAAGAAAAGACCGCAGAATCCGAGATCAAGCCAGTACCACCGGAGGAACGGAGAATATACGTACTTGATTTTGACCGCACCATTACCAAAAAGCATACCGGCGCTCTTGCTTACGGCAAAGAGATGACTCCCAAGTTCATCCTGAGAAATATCAAAAAGGGGTTTGATGATTTTGTCTATAAGGCTGTCAGCCAGGGCCATGCCGTCTACATCGCCTCGTATAATGATGATGCCAATGTTGACAGAGTAGAAGTGGAAGCCCTTTCCGGCCATGCATTGATAAAGTTTTATATGGATCTTGTTTTTGGAAAGGATCAGACAATATTTGTACCATCAGAAACAAACGATGCTGGAAAAATAATCTCTGCCGGTAATATAATTGCTTTACACAGTCAGGACCTGAAGCAGTACCATTTTCATATTATTGTTCAAAAGGAAAAATTTGACCAGGACAACCCCGAGGATATGAAACGGGTCTACCTTCTTGATGATGAAGAAGAGGTTGTTCGTTTTTATATGGAAAAAGGATGCAATATCCTTATACCTTTTTCTGTATCAAGATCTGCCCAAACCGCAGCATTAAGCGCTTTATTTACCTCCTATATCCCTAATTCATTTATCAATTAATTCACTCATGAACAATTTTCATATAATAATGTGACCATGAATCAGTCTTCTTCTTTAACAGATAAATCCCATGAGATAATACAGGTTATTGATCTTGTAACAATACATCCAGACCGTGCCGGCAACTTCAACGAACTGCTCCATGGCACGCGGGAAAGCATATCCGGCGTATTTAAGGATTTTTTAGCTGCTAAAGGGCTTACAGATGACAATCTCTCTATCGTTGATGGTTTTCTTTTCGTATTCAATGACCCTGTTTTTGCCAGATGGCACACATTAAACTGGTGGGAGCAGCAAAAATTTATCCTGGCAAACAAAGATAATCTGCTTTATGCCGAGCGGGCACACAAACTGCTTTTAAAATCTTATCTGGCTCAATACATCGACTATTCTGATGATGCAGTTGCAAGAAGTACCGACATGGAAGTCAAACAGGCGTGGATGCGTAAACGGCTGGTACTCAAAGAATGCTTCTGGAATGTTCTCGACAGTATCTCATATGCAGCTTACCATCAGAAAAAATATCAGGGGATGTTCCCTGCCCTCTGTTTGCTACTCTGTAATGTTACTGATGGAAAAGGCAGGAAAACGGAATTACTTCTGGGTATCGATAACGGTATCGGCTGCGTGTACAAGAAAATAAGTCGTGAGTCTGCCCTGCTACTATTTCTCTATAAGACCTATAAATTCTTCTTCAGAAAAGGGGTCTTTTACACCGGAGGCCTTGAGCTGGGACTTTTAGAAACAGACAGCAAACTTTCCTGTCATGGTTCAGGTGCTGTAGTCTATCAAGAGTGGTGATGATCAAGCTGAAAGGTCTTAACTGTATAAAAAAAAGCCCCGCCTAAATTTAGGCGGGGCTTTTGATTTACACAAATAGATTTATCTTTTACTCAGGCTCGTCGTGACACTGATCACAGTCCATGGGTATATAATTTCCCGATTCAGAAATGTGCTCCTCATCATGGCAGCGAAAACAGCCAAAGCCGTTCTCATCATAATACTGATGCCCCAGATGCCCTGAGTAAGTACCCCATAAAACATTCATTTTAGGCCAGACATTATTTAAATAGGATTCGACCAGGTATTCGCTTGCTTTCCTAATGTCCTCTTCGTATTTCTGGACCTGCTCTCCACTACGCAGTTTCTGTAGATCCAAAAGATGCTCACCAATTTGAGACTCAGCTTCCTCCCTGCTTGTATATTCCCTCTGCAGAGCAATCAAACTATCTTCACGAATGCCTTCGATTTCAGGATTGATCTTCTTGCTGAGCAGACCGAAGTCAACAACCTCATCCGGCATATCATAAACATGGGTCGGACGGTTATGACAGTCTATACAGTCCATGATCCGCCATTCCAGTTCCTCGTCTTCCGGCACCTCAATGTCTTCCTTGATAAATTCCTCTTCAGTCCCGTCAGGCCGCTTCACCCTGACCCTGGCAAGCTGCGTTCTTTTCTTGTCTACGGCAAGATAGCTGACCTCGACATCTTTACTCACATGCCAGTGGATTCCCTCAAAGTCTCCTGTCTGGGGATTATGACCGCCGATATGCAAGGCCATTTCATTAACCTCAGGGTTGATCTGGTCGTCATTTGTGAAATGGTTAAATATCTTGATTTTCTTACCGTGGAATTTATCAGGCCAATGGCACGTTTCACAGGTATCCCGTGCCGGACGCAAATGTTCAACCGGAGCCGGGATCGGCCTGCTGTAGTTATCAGCCACAACTGCCATAACCTGCCGCAGACCTGATATCTTGGCCTGGACGAACCATGAAGCACCAGAGCCGATATGACACTCGACACAGGCAACCTTGACATGCGGTGAACGCTGGTAGGCAGTATATTCAGGGGCCATCACATCATGACAGACCATGCCGCAAAAATAAGGCGAATCCGTAAAGTGATACCCCTCATAACCCACAAGAACAAGAACTGTAATGTTTACAATCGTCAAAATGATGAAGCCTACAATAAAACTTCGATGTTTATGGTCACTTAAGTTGATCTGCAGATGCTCTTTGACAATACCATATTTATGATACTGTCTTCTTCTGATCCATGCAGCAAGAGGGATAATCGACAATCCCATGATCATACCGCCGGGCAAGACCATAAAGGTGATAATACCGACATACGGGTTGTGGACAATCCCC
Organism: Desulfobacterales bacterium; assembly: GCA_012974315.1. Lineage (GTDB taxonomy): Bacteria > Desulfobacterota > Desulfobulbia > Desulfobulbales > BM004 > BM004. The sequence goes on from JAAXQI010000135.1 coordinate 7,702, forward strand.
AGTATCTCAACAATCACGCCGACTATCATCAGGGTGATACTAATCGTTGTTAGGACCATCCCGAACATACCCAGGGGCGTACGCCACATACCCCGGACAATATGACCCCATGGCCCTCGGTATGTTTTAGAATCCCCGCCTGTTGTCGTTTGATCTTCCTGGTTTGTTTCGTTCTCAGCCATAAAACACTTCTCCTTCTCTTAAAAAAATAAATAACCTTTTGAAAAAAATCGCAGGAATTAATCCACGATTACAAAGTCTCTATAAAAAGTATAGTAACAATCTGATTTCTTATTGCCTTTTCGGGTGGCACCTCTGGCAAGTTGCAATATCACTGACACTGAAAGCCTTATGGCCGTTGTGACAGTTACCGCAATATTTACCCTTTTTCATCTCTGCCATGGTCAACTGACCCTTCTTGACCACATTTTTGCCGACTTTCATAATAAATACCTTGGGGTGACACTCAATACACCTGAGATGCTCCCGTTCAGTATGCTTCTTGTGGCTGAAAATAGCAGTGGTTCCGCTGTCCGGCACGGTCATTGCTATATCTTCAGGATAACGGTGAGCTTCAACCATCTTCTCAATAGCTTTTGCCTTCTCCTGTTTGGCTTCTAATCGTGCCTGCTCAGCTTTTTCCATGGCCCGCTCAGCTCTTTCCATGGCCATTTCTGCTTCGGCCATGGCTTTTTCTGCATCGGCCCGGGCCTTTTCTGCATCATACTTTGCTTTTTCTACATAATCCGGAGCTTTCTCTTCCGTCTGGGCCGGGTTTGGCTGCCCCAAGAAAACAAAACCGCAGGCAACAAGCATTACTATTAATCCCATACGTTTTATGAGATTTTTTTCATTAAACATTATTTTCTCCCTTCAAAAATATCCTCACTAATAACTTATTGTTATGCATTTTTAATTACTGCTCTTTTTACTAATACCGGATCAATGTCCGGGTTTCTGCTCCTCGGGTATCTCTTCACCTTCCGCAGGTTCTAACTTCCCCTGCCGGACCAGATCATTATAGCCCTTTACTCCGATATGGCAACGGGCACATTGGGTGGTGGTGGAAAAGGAGATATCACCGTTGTGGCACGTACCGCAGTAATTTTCGTTACACAGGCTATCCATGGTGAAGTCTGTATTCTCCTGCATATGGAGAGCCTCCATCTCAAAGGTCTCCTCATGACACCAGTCACATTCCAGACCGATATCTTCTGTATGGGCCTTGTGGCTGAAGATAACTGCCTTCAGTGGTTTGGTATAGATTATATCCCCCCCATGCTCTTCTTCGTCTTCGGCAAACGCCACCAAGCTGCCAAATAAAAATGAAGCGGCCAGCAGGGAAGCTAACAGTAATAAAGCCATTCTTTTCATAATTCTCACCGTTTGTTCACATTCAGTATGAAATTTTAGTCTCTTACAAATTTTTCTGTGTTTTCTAACAGAAAACAATTTGGTTGAAATACTTATCCAGTTTATCTGGGCAAGGTTGTTTCTTTAAAAAATTCTCTTATCTCGCCCCGTCCTGTTTACGGAGATCCCATGGTGAGGAACGGGTGGCCTTCATGTAGAAAACATTAGGTTTGGTTCCTGATTCCGGCCGCAGCACCCAGACCTGTTTTTCAACCTGATGCACCATTTTATACGCAACATTATCAGGATCAGACATATCACCAAAAATCCTGGCGCCTGTTGGACAGACATAAGAACAGGCGGTTAATTTCTCACCCTTGGAGAGACGGGTATCCCAGCAGAAGTTGCACTTGTCAATGGCATGACGTTCCGCATTAAAATAACGGGCTTCATATGGACAGGCCAGGATGCACATCTTGCAGCCAATACACTTCTTGCTCTCCATCATGACGATGCCATTTTCCTTGTTCTTGTAGGTGGCCCTGGTGGGACAGGCCCTGGTGCATGGCGCATCGTTACAATGATTGCAGAGGATCGGAATAAATTCACGCTTTCTGCCAACAGCATCAGTAACAATCTTGGTTAGAATCCTTGTTCGATACCCGTAGTCAGGCACACTGTTTGTTTCTTTACAGGCCTTAAGGCACCGCTCACAGTCAATACAAAGTCCCTGCCGAATCACCATGCTGTAGTGTGGTTTATAGGGATACTGATCAACGAAATCCTTTCCTGAGGCAAAGGCCTCACTTACATTAGAAGTAACAGACAGAATGCGGCCACCGGCAAACACCCCGGTAATCACCAGTCCTATTTTCAGAAACGCCCTCCGCTCCATTTTCGTAACGGAAATCAGATTTTCCGGGATCAATTTTTCAAGATCTATGTTTGTGAGTTTCATTAACCTCTACCCCTTAAATTATACTTAAAAAATAATAAATAATTTCTCGCTATGTTTCCTTAGGCATGCTCGTCTTCACGGTCAACTTTACGCATGCGATGGTGGCGTTTGAGAGCATCATCTTGGCTTTCACCTTCTTTCATATAATGGATGCCGCCACAACCCTGGCAGATGAAGGCGCCGGGAGGCACAATGGCGTGTTTCTGAAACTTATGTGCATTTAGTACTTTTTCACCGCCAAGGTATAAAACGATTGCTATTAAAATCCCGGCAGTAACAACAGAAATCTCATGCAAAGAAGGCGTATACAAAAGAAGAGAGCTGTATTCTTCAACATGCAGGGCATGGAATACAGGTACAATCTGGCCGGCCAGCACCAGGTCATACCGCATGAAGAAAATACCCACCAACATGAATCCGGTGGCAATGAACATCAAATTAGTATTGATCCCCTTGGAACGAATCAGCAAAATAAACGGTATGACCAGACCGAATCCAAGTTCGGCAATCCAGAAGTTGGGTGCATAGGGCCCGGTCAAAAAAGCCTGAATTGCGATATATTTTTCCGGAGAGACAATACCACTGATAATCTTCCAGAATGTGAAGAAAAGGATAATTGCTATCAGTAGAATAGTAAGCTGGCAAACGGCCATGATTGCCCGCTCCATTCTTCTGGTGAGGACCGTACGATCAATTTTCCAGGCAAGGCAGGAAAAAAAGATAATAGCAGCACCACCTGACATCATGGCGGAAACAATAAAATAAATGGGCATATAGGGCCCGTACCAGAATTCCCTGCCATGAAGCATTCCAAAAACTGCCCCCAGGTTACTATGGGCGGCAACCCCGAAAAGCACACCAAAGAGTCCTGCCAACCGGGACATGGAGTGGTTCTGGTCAAGCAGGAAAAAGTACTCAACTATCAGGGCGAGAAGATAAAGGCCATACAATGTTCCCATCCACCACATGTTAGATGTGAAGTTGGGTGACAAGAGATTGTAGATGGCCATTCTATGGGGATTTTCAATATCAAAGAAGATAATGATAAAGCCTCCGAGCATGAAAGCAATAGAGAGAAAAACGGCCCGCTTGGCAATGGGCATGTATGGTTCATAGCCAAAGACATGACCGATGGAAGAGACCAGACAGAGGCCGGTGGAGGTAACAACACAGAATATATAACCCGAGATCAGAACACCCCAGGGAATCTGGCGCGTTACTCCGTAAACATTATGATACCCGGTATACGTGCCATGCAACCCCACAGCCAGACCGGCAATGGTTACCAATCCGAGAAATGCGAAAACGTTAAAATAAATTCCAGAGGAAAAGAGCGACTTGAACCCCATATACCCCCATCTCTCAGCAGTTTCCTTCTTTATCTTCCCTAACATCTTAGTACTCCTTGTGTTTCTGCTGCTTCAAATTATTAATCAACTAATCTTCAAAACGAAAATGTATAGCCCAACCCAAATATAAGTAAATATTCTATTCATAACTGGAACTGGATTATAAAAAAATATGTACCAGATGGATATAAATCAGAAAAATAAAATCTGACAAACTACCACATTGCATCCATACCCTGTACAATAGATATCTTCAAGTTGAACAGGGGGATATTAACCGGAAAGCCGTTATACCACAGTCAAATAAACAGGTCAATATCATTTAAAATGCTCATTTCTCTAAGATGATTGTCAATAAATTTCAACTAGAAAATCTAGCTTACAAATCAGAGATAAAGGTAAACCATTGAAAAGATAATCGAGATGACGAGAGTCAACCCGATGCCCAGTGCTGTAAATCCAAAAATATGGGAGATGACAAAAAACCAGCGTGGTACCGGTTCCACTATGACCTCATCAAGCTTACCGCTGGCAACAAGTTCGGCATACTCCCTGGGCCGTTCATGCTTCAATTCGTCCAAAGGCATGGTGCCGGTAAAAATCACCGGATCCATTGGAAATTTTTCAGGCCGCAAGTGGGTATTGAAAAAATGGACGGTAAAAATAAATCCGGATGCAAGAAGCGCCTCATCACTATGAATAATTGTTGCAATGTTAATCCAATAACCGGGGATAACCAAAGTAAACGTTTCAGGAAACCAGAGACAGAGGCCTGTGCCGCCAATAACAGCAACACCCCAGAAGACCGCCATAAAGTCAAATTTTTCCCAATAGGTCCAACGCCCATATTGCGGCTGCGGCCCAAGGCCGAAGAACCATCTGAAAGTCTGAACAAGTTCCTTGGCATCGTTCAGATTGGGGATCATGCTGTCTTTATACAGGATAAACTGCAGCAGTGATTTGCCTGATTTTCTCCAGTTCTGGTACATAAGGATGAAAGTTAAGCCGAAGTAAATGAAAGTAACAACAGCCATTAACCTGTGTAGTGCGCCTAACACCTCAAAACTGCCAAGAAGCTCAGCAATAATTTCAGCCCATGTTTCCGAAGCAAACTTGAGCGCCATCCCTGTTACTGCCAGAGTCAAAAAACTGATGATCACCAGAAAATGCAGAAATCTGGGAAAAACTGTAAATCGTTGAACATATTTTACTTGTGGATTTTCCATAATGAATCTTCCTTCTCAAGAACTCTCGGCTTTACCGACATCTTTGTTTATATTCAAATTATCTTTAAAACTGATTTATTGTTATCACGACTTCTCATCATCATCCTTCTTCAAAATAGCCTGACGACTATGCTGACGACGCTTCTTGAAACGTTCCCTGAAGGAGCGTGGTATCCAGAAAAGCGTATGGATTCCAAAGAAAGCAAACGTACCGACCAACAGGCCAGTCATGGCCCAGAATGTATAAAACAGATATGGATATTTATCCCTGTCATGATGGGTGGCATGGGTCAGATAGCCGGTGAATTTCCTGTTGGAGCCAGGATGACATTTCTTACAGGTTTCCACCACATGGCGCCTGTTCAGGCGGGACCCGCTATAGTATGCCGGTAGAATATCATGGGCCCCATGACAGTCAGAACACTTGGCAGTCTTCTCACCACCTGAAAGCATAGAGGCCTTGCCATGATAGGTGTCAAAATAGGTATCAGTTTCATGCTCATGGCAGGTACCGCATTCATCAAGAATCAACCCACGGAAGCCCGCAGTATCATGACGGCTGATGGTATGTGATGTATGGCAGTCATTACAGACTGGAAGTTTTTTATCAGTTTTTGAAACCAGTGGGCTATGAATCGAGGAACTAAACTTTTCAGCAATACCAAGATGGCACTGAGCACATGCAGAAATGATATTTTTAGGGTTCACGCTTGATTCCGGATTTGATGCCGGCAACACACTGTGCGCCGTATGACAGTTGGTACAGGTGGCTGAAACCATAAGCCCTGACTGCGACAACCCCCGACCGTGGATACTCATCTGGTAGTGCTTAACGATATCATGCTGGGTCCCAGTATAAAGCAGGGCTGCCTTCTCACCCTCCCTGTGGCATCGTCCACACAGATCCGGAATATTACGGGCAAATATTGGGGACTCATAATTGGACTTGGGCATAATTCCATGGGTGCCATGACATTCGGTACAGATCGGGGCATTCTTATTATTTTTCGCTGCCAGCATGCCATGGGTACTTTTATTATAAGTGTCCACCACCTGCGCATGACAGATAGAACAATCAACTTTTCCTGAATCCTGGCAGACCGGATTGTTTTTATGATCCATATTAACGTGGCATTTGGCACAGGCAATACGTTTTTCCTTATGGATTGAGTGTTCAAAATTATCTACATCAACATACAGACTTCGCTCATCACCATTGGCCATTATCTTTTTGAGATCCGGATTGCCATGACATTTCAGACAGAACAAGTCATTTAAGCTATCCTCATACAAAACTCTTCTGGCTTTATGAGGTCCATGACACTCAACACACGCTGGAATCAAATGCGGTTCTTTTTCCCACAATTCACCGCGGATAATTTTCGTATGAGCATCCTCGATATTGGCGTGGCATTTCATGCAGGTTTTTACCACGTTCTGGCGGCTGATTGTAGAGTTCGGATCAGTGTGCGGTAAAACATTATGGGAAGTATGACAACTGGAACAGACTGCTGTTACTGTCAGCCCCTTTCGCAACAGTCCCTCACCGTGGATGGACATGGAATAATTTTCCAGAACATTATGCTTTGATATATCATGTGTTTTGGTCATTCCCGTTCCCTCACGGTGACAACCGCCACATGTGAAGGGAATATTCATTATAAAGGTTCTTGATTTCCTGTTGTCGTGTGAAAGAATGTCATGCTTGCCGTGACAATCTGAACAGTAAGGAGCATAAGGATCGTTGGCTTCCAGAGCCTGACCGTGAAGGCTATTAGCATAAATTTCACCAACCTCATCATGGCAGTTTGCGCAGTCCACACGTGCCAATGGAAAGGGATGTTCATCCCCCTCAACTTCTGCATCTTCATGGCAGGAGACACATCCATTCTCGCCGTGCAAAGAGTTTAAAAATACCTGCTCATCAACGTAGAGGGAATATTCCTCCCCGTCCTTCTCAGCAACAATATCCTCTTCACTGTGACAATCCAGACAGTCATCATCGGTCACGGCTAGCACCGTGACCGGTTTTAATACCAAGAATAATGCAATAATCAGGAAAAATCCCCCCAGACCAATTCGTTTTAAATCTGCTTGTATCATTATTCGCTGTATCCTGTTCTAATTAATTATTTTGGTAAAATCGTTTTTATTAAATCCACTGGCACCGGTATCAATGTAGTGTTTTTATCCGACACCCCTATTTCCCTTATCGTCTGCAAATACCGAAGCTGAATCGCCGCCGGATGCTCGGCAATCAAGGCTGCCGCTTCACACAATTTTGTCGCTGACTGCAATTCACCGTCAGCATTGATAATTGAAGCACGCCGTTCCCTCTCTGCCTCAGCCTGTTTTGCCATAGCCCGCTGCATACTCTCGGGGAGATCTATTTCCTTGACCTCAACCCTGCTGATCTTCACTCCCCATGGCTCGGTTTCATGATCAAGTATCTCCTGCATTTTCAAGTTGATTGCATCACGTTCTGACAACATGTGATCCAACTCATCCTGACCGCAAATACTTCGAAGCGTGGTTTGGGCAAGTTGAGAGGTGGCCATTTCGTAATCTTCAACCTCAATGATAGCTTTGACAGGATCTACAACTTTGAAATAAACAACCGCACTGACCCGTACTGAAACGTTGTCCTTGGTAATGATGTCCTGGGCCGGCACATCCAAAGTTACTGTACGCAAATCAACGCGTACCAGTCTGTCGATAAGAGGAATTCTGATAAGAAGACCAGGACCTTTTGGATCGCGCACCTTACCCATCCGGAAAAAAATGCCGCGTTCATATTGAGTAATCATCTTTACCGATGCAAATAACAACATCAGGAAAAGCGGAATTATAAAAATTGCAACGTATAACATCTTTATCCCCCCCTCAGATATTTTTTAACGCTTCCTTCACTCTGCTTTTTTACTAAAGACACAAACCTGAAAAATGTAGCAACTCCATACTCCACAACACTTGTGAGACATAATGCCACACTTCTGTAGCAAAAGGAATATACGGTTTTTTTTTTAAATGGCAAGCAAAAAGACATTTTTATGAATGGCAATTCAATCATTTTTTTCTGTTAAAAAATGACTGCACCCC
>JAAXQI010000131.1 GCA_012974315.1 Desulfobacterales bacterium
AAGGGCAAATCAAGGGAGGTCATCATAACCTTTAACCAATACCGCGCGGGGCTTGACTCCATCTGAAGGGCCGACAATCCCTTCTTTTTCCATTACTTCGATAATACGGGCGGCCCGGTTATACCCGACCCGCAGACGCCTCTGCACCATGGAGATAGAGGCCTGCCCTGTTTCACAGACCAGGGCCACGGCAGCGTCATATTTTTCATCGTACTCGTCTGCGCCAATGGAGTCATGCTCCCCATTCTCTTCTTCAACTGCTTCAAGGACTGATTTGTCATAGCGGGCTGTTCCCTGCTCTTTCAGGAACTCAATTACGCGCTCTGTTTCCTTCTCTGAAATATAAGACCCATGGATGCGCTGCATCCTGGCCTTTCCGGGTGGCAGAAAGAGGGAATCTCCATCCCCGAGCAGATGCTCTGCACCGCTCATATCAAGGATTGTCCTGGAATCAATCTTGGAGAATACCTTAAAGGATATCCTGGTGGGAAAATTCGCCTTGATCAGGCCGGTCAGCACATCAACAGATGGCCTCTGGGTAGCCAGGATCAGGTGCATGCCTGCAGCCCTTGCCATCTGAGCCAGCCGGGCAATAGACTCCTCGACATCACGGGATGAAACCATCATCAGATCCGCCAGTTCATCCACAACAATAACAATCAGCGGGAGTTTCTCTTCATCCTCTACCACCTGATTATAGGAGGCAAAACTCTTCACCCGCTTTTCATCAAGCAGCATGTAGCGTCGTTCCATTTCCCTCACTGCCCACTGCAGAGCCCGGTTCGCCATCTTTGGATCAACAACCACAGGATGCAGCAGGTGGGGGATATTCTCATAACCCGAGAGCTCAATACGTTTGGGATCAATCATCAGAAAACGTACTTCGTCAGGAGTGGACTTAAAAAGAATGGAGCAAATAATTGAGTTGATGCCAACACTCTTACCTGACCCGGTTGCACCAGCAATAAGAAGATGGGGCATTTTAGCCAGATCAGCGACAACCGCCTGCCCAACAACATCCTTCCCCAGTCCAATGGTCAATCTGGAAGACGCGTTCTTAAATGTTTCACTGGAGATAATATCCCGGATATAGACGATCTCTCTTTGCGGATTTGGTATCTCTATTCCCAAAGCAGCCTTGCCGGGAATGGAGCCAACAATCCTGACACTTTCTGCCTTCAGCCCCATTGCCAGGTCATCGGCCAGGGAAACAATACGGGTTATCTTGATGCCGGGAGCCGGAGCAAATTCATAAGTCGTGACAACAGGCCCTGGAGAAATGCCCTCAACCTTGCCGGATATACCGAAATCACGCAACTTATCCTCAAGCTTTTTACTCACGGCATAATAATGCTCCAGGTTCACTTCATTATCCCCTGAATCAACCTTGTCAAGCAATCCGATACCTGGCAATCGGTATTCTCCTGATGTAACTGGCGTAACCTGGAAATCCTCGTCGTCTTCATCAAATGGTTCTTCTACACGCAAGGGTTCATTCACACTGGGTATGGAAGTGGAAATCTGAGGTTCCTGCAAAAGATCCTTGGCGGGTTTTTCTTTTTGGGGCTGGGCCACGTTTTTCTGAAAATAGCTTTCGCCAATGCGGCCATAGGCGCTCATGAATTTTTTCCCCATAAAATACGGAGAAAAACGCACCGATAACATGAGTGAAAATATGAGCAGAAGAAGAAGAGAAAGAATGGCCCCCGGACCACCAAGATAGGTTTTGAGAAAATGCGCCAGCCAGCTCCCGACCAGGCCACCGGCAGGGTAATATTGCCCTGCAATGCTGACAAAATCCCCTTCAGCAGGATACATGATCCCCAGAAGACTGCTGCTGGCAATCAATATACCAAAACTGCCCAGAAAGATAAGGGGTAGACGGTGAAAGTCAGACTTGCTTGAGAAAAACTGAACAGAGAAGAAAACCAGCAAAACAATAAACCAGAAGGAACTGATACCCAGAAGAGACAGGAGTCCCCACGCAATAAGGTGCCCAACTGTACCGCACCAGTTTGCTGCGGAAGAATAGGAGGCAGATTGCAGGATAGGAAGAGAATAACTTACAAGACACAATAATAAAAATACTGCAGCAAAAAGCCCGGTAACGGCAATTACCTCTTGGGCAAAACTTGGTCCATCCAGCTTTTTTTTATCTTTTGCCATTCAAAAATGTTACATTCGTAATAAATTCAAAAATAGAAAAAGCGCCTCTGCAATATCAATATGTTATAAACGGTTTACGTGTCGTAATCGTACTTATTGAAGTTTCACTGCGTTCTCTATCCGAAGTCTCACTCCGTTCCCTCTCTACGATTCCGACAAAAAAATACAGCTTAAAGTTTAGAATCAGTCCGCTTTACCGTATCTTCGGCGTCTTTAATCTTTTCCTTGGCCACACCATCCAGTATGCCGTTGATAAATGGTGCGGAATCATCAGTTGAAAAGCGCTTGGCAATTTCTACTGCTTCGTTAATTGCCACACTGATTGGGACATCATCCTGATAATGCACTTCATAGACAGCAAGTCGAAGAATATTCCGATCAATCACCGACATCCTCTCAAGGCGCCAGTTTTCAGCATACTTGCGGATCAACTGATTTATGGCATCACCTTTTTCCTGAACTCCATCGAGGAGTTTTTTTGCGTAAGGAATGGCTTTCTTGTTTACCTGAAAATGGGTACAGTACTCTTCAAAATCCAAGAGATTATCCTGTCCTGCCAATTCCCCCTGATACAAAAACTGTAAGGTAAGTTCTCTGGATTTGCGTCTTGTGCCCATGTATTTTATCAGTAATTTTCGACTAAATCTGCTTGAGCAGGTTTATCATTTCAATGGCAGCCAAGGCAACTTCACTTCCCTTGTTGCCAGCCTTAGAACCTGCCCTTTCAATGGCCTGTTCAATTGTTTCAGTGGTGAGAACTCCGAAAATTACCGGGACCCCGGTATCAAGACTTACCTGGGCAACTCCCTTGGCAGCCTCATTGGCGACCAGATCATAATGAGAGGTGGCCCCACGAATGACGGCACCCAAACAAATCACGCTATCATAACTGCCGGATCGTGCCATTTTCTGAGCCATCAGAGGTATCTCAAAAGCACCGGGAACCCGAACCACATCAATTGCACTATCTTCAGCACCGGACCTGATTAAGGTGTCCAGCGCTCCCTCAAGAAGCCTTTCCGAGATAAAGGAATTGAAACGGGAAACGATGATGCCAAACTTTTTCCCCGCTGCCTGCAAATCTCCTTCAATATATGTAGCCATCCGTTCTTCTCCTTGTTCAATCACTCATTATTCTCTTCACAGGCACGCTGAACGTTGCCTGCTACTATAGCAGATATTTTACTTATATCTTGGTGTTTTCAGGGAGATCCAAAAGATGCCCCATCCTGTCCTTCTTGCATTTCAGGTATGAGAGGTTCTCCACCCCCGGCTCTATTTCAATGGACTGCCGCCTTGTTACTTCCAGGTTATATCCTTCCAGCCCGACAATCTTCTTAGGATTATTGGTCAGTAAACACATCTTACGCACACCCAGGTCTCTTAATATCTGAGCCCCGATGCCGTAATCCCGCAAATCCGGCTTAAAACCGAGCTCCAGGTTGGCATCTACTGTATCAAGCCCTTCATTATCCTGCAAGGCGTAGGCTTTCAGCTTATTTATCAAACCTATGCCGCGTCCCTCCTGGCGCATGTATAAAATAACACCAGTGCCTGCCTCTGAAACCATACGCATGGCCGCTTGCAGCTGGGAGCCGCAATCACAGCGATCAGAACCAAAGACATCACCGGTAAGACATTCAGAATGCACCCGCACCATGATCTCCTTGTCCGGGTCAATCTCACCCTTGACCAGGGCAAGATGTTCGTGCTTATCAACATCGTTGGCATAGACAATGGCCTTAAACTCTCCCCCGAAATGTGAAGGAAGCCTGGCCTCGACTGCCCTGTGCACCAGGGTATCACGCCGCAACCTATAGGAAACGAGATCAGCAATGGTAGCAATCTTCATATTGTGTTCAGCGGCAAATATCTCCAGGTCCGGCATACGGGCCATGGTGCCGTCATCTTTCATTATTTCACAGATAACCCCTGCAGGCATCATGCCGGCCAGCCGTGACAGATCAACAGAGCCCTCTGTCTGGCCCGTGCGCTCAAGTACGCCACCCCTTCGAGCCCGTAATGGGAAAATATGTCCAGGGCTTACAAGATCTTCAGGCTTTGCATCCGGAGCAACGGCCGCCAGGATCGTCCTGGCCCTGTCAGCTGCGGAAATGCCGGTTGTCACCCCTGTTCTTGCCTCAATACTTATCGTGAAACCGGTCTCAAAGGGTGATTTATTTTTCTCAACCATCATCGGCAGGTTCAATTTTTTCACATGGGTACGGTCAAGGGTCAAGCAGATAAGACCACGGCCATGCTTGGCCATAAAATTAATAGCCTCAGGGGTTACTGCCTCTGCAGCCATACAAAGATCACCCTCATTTTCCCGGTCCTCATCATCAACAAGAATAACCATCTTGCCGGCCCGTATATCTTCAATCACCTCTTCAATTCTGCTGACTGCCATAAATCTATACCTTTTATATTCACTATGGATGTACTCAATTGGGGACAGATTTGAAATCTGTCCCCTTCACCCGGGTTATTTATTAAAACCATGCCTGGCCAGAAACTCCGGGTTTATTCCCCCATGGAATTTGTCACTATTATCCGGTTCTGCCTGCAGCATTTTTTCCACATATTTGCCAATCAGGTCAACTTCAATATTTACCGAATCGCCTTCCCGTACTGTTCCTAAAAGTGTTACCTCCAGGGTATGGGGAATAACAACAATGGAAAATGTTTTATCATCACAGCTGTTCACGGTCAGGCTGGTGCCATCAATAGCTATGGAACCTTTTTCAATAATATATTTGGCCAACCCCGCAGCAATCCCGAAAGTGAACTGAACAAAGTCTCCCTTGGACCGCCGTTCAACAACGGTGGATACTGCATCCACATGCCCACTCACCATATGCCCCCCAAGTCTGTCACTCAATCGAAGGGCTCTTTCCAGGTTCACCTTACTGCCCACAGACAGTTTCCCCAGATTTGTACGGGCCAGACTCTCAGGTGAAACATCAACCGTAAATCTTCTGGCTCTGATATTTTTAGCGGTCAGGCAAACGCCGTTCACTGCAATGGATTCACCCTCTTCAGGGTCGGTCAGATCAAAATCAGGCTTAAGACTGAAAACCATGCCGCTTCCAGAAGACCTTTTCTCAACAATTTTCCCTTTACCCAGAATTATGCCGGTAAACATTAAAACACCTGTGTTTTACTGATGATCTCCCTCTCTGGCAATCTTTTCCAGCCAGAGGGCAATTTATACACTACCCTGCTCAACCTGTGTTGCCTTATCCATAAATTCCTTAGCATACGTGTTATGCTTGAAATTCTTATGAATAGAAGCGATCGTTCTATACGTATCAGCTGATTTCTGCCTCTCGCCAATCTCGAGATAGAGTTTTGCCAACTCTTCCATGGCGGCTACCGTACCGCCCGGATTATTATACCCGGAGTAGATATCTATAAC
>JAAXQI010000020.1 GCA_012974315.1 Desulfobacterales bacterium
TCATAACTCACACTTCATAATTCATAATTACATGGGCCTCAGCTCATGTCTTTCTACCATTTACTCTTAAGACGTCCAATATCTTTATCGAGGAATCTCTTCAAGCGCTTCCGGTACCAGGAATGACTGACCCAGAGATGTTTATAGCCTTCCTCTTCTATGCTGCTTGAAACCCTGTCCCGTATACGGCGCCAGAGATCACGCTTATATGCGGTTTCAAAAGGAATGAGACTGTCCAGTTCCTCCAGTGTATTCTTTTTAAACCTGGGAAACAGAAAACTATTGATGACAATGGCTGTCAAAACGAGAACCAGCAGGGCAGCAAGAGATGGGAAAACAAGTAGGCTGTCATCAAAAGCCCCTGAAAAGAGTGAGACTATCAAGGTTTTTTGGGGGAACCCGGCAGCCAGTTTAAGGGCCAGGTCGCCGAACCAGAACACCAGGAGCGAAAGCAGAAGACCAACTTTTAAAATTTTCTGAGCTTTACCCCCAAAGCCGTTTTTAAAAGCAGCAAGGGCTTCAGCCTGCAGGTCAAGTTCCCGGACACCCCTCTCAGCCTCCTGAAATACGTGATTGATACGCATGGTTGGAGCTGTATCGACAGCACGTTTCAATTCATCCCTTTCACTGACCCACGACTCAACTCCCTGGGGGGGAGAATCTCCTTCCTTGGCAGCAAAGGTGAGGTACAGCCTGGGAATATCCTTGCGGCCCGTCATCTGTGACAGGTTCCAACACAAAGTGCCGTAGGAACGCACCAGGTCGGGAACATTATCACACTCGTCTATCCTGTTCAGAACATAGAGCACCCTGTCCTCGCCTGTTGAGCCGGGAAGCGTACTCCTGATCGCCTGATAGGTCTCCTTGATCGTTCCGGCCTTGTGCGGATCAAACATCAGAATAATCAAATCGGCCATCCTGGCCAGTTCACCCACAACGCCCATATAATCATAACCGCGGTCTTTTTCGGTTACGGAATCGAGCATGCCGGGCGTATCGATAATAGCGAAATTTTCCAGGACTGGAGATTTTATCTTTTTCAGACGCAGGTGCGAAAAAAGCCTTTCACCAAAGGGCAAGAGCGTTGCAAACGGTAAGCGTTCATCATTAACAACTGTGCCGCCGGGAACCTCCTCTTCATTTTCCCCCTCTGCCGGGCATGTCAAAATGGTAAAGCAATCATCTGTCGGGGCCTGGCCGGTTCTCTGCACCGGCATATCAAGAAGTTCATTGATAAAGGTCGATTTACCCGATGAGTAATTGCCAATAACTAAAACTAAAGGTTTCCACATGAGCGGCGTGAGCACATCCTGCATGGAAACCCCGTACCGTTTGTAAATTGGTGTCATTTTGCTGCGCAGCAGCTTATCCAGCTTTTTGATAAGGGCCTTTGCAGCCTTTTCATCTTTCATTTCTACCTCCGGAGATTCTTGGTTGTCACACTAATTCTAACCGGAATGATTCATCCTGCAATAACCATTACGTCCCTGCTTCATTTTGCTCATGGAATCACAAAACATTATAGCAATCTTCACAGAGACAGACAGGCAATCTTTTATAAAAATCAAAATACCATTATTATCAGGTGGGTTGCAAGTTATTCCATACTGTAATTACCTGTCATATTTATCCGTTTCATAAGCCTGGCGCCGTATTCTGGCAGAATTTTCCAAGACCCCAATATGTTCGTCCACATAATCAAATACTTTGGGTTTTTTACCGGAAGCAGGCCTGAGGATTCTCCCTATAACCTGCCGGAGCCTGCCGGTAAATTTTATGGGAGTGGTGAGAAACAGGGTGGTGAGGCCTGCTGCATCAAAACCTTCGCCTACGAGTTGCAATGTTGAGATAAGGACTTTTATCTCGCCACAATGAACCGACTCAACTATTTTAGTCCGCTCTGCCATTGGCTGTTTACCGGTCAAAACACTTGCCTGCAGACCTTTTTCAGCAAGCAGGTCCGCCAGTTTCCGGCAATGGGCCACACGATCACTGACAACAAGAATTATGCCTTCTGTTTTCATGGCCTCTGCATAAATATCATCTGCAATCTGCTGACAGCGCAGTTCGTTTTTAGTCAAGGAATTCATCAGAGCCTGATAATTCCCACGGAAAACATATTTGAAGTTAGTTGCTCTTTGTATGAATTCCGGTTTCAGGACTGCTCCGCTTGCTGTCAATTCTTTCGGATCGACATGGTGGGACAGGTCTCCCATGTAAAGATAAATCAATCTGGTCAGAGCATCCTCCCTGCGATAGGCAGTTGCTGACAGCCCGAGCATAAAACAGGAATCAAACCTTTTGACCACCTCGGTAAAAAGTGTCGCCGGAACCCGGTGGCATTCATCAACTATCAAATGCCCGAAACAGGGGACCAGCTCATCAAGTCTTTTCCGGGCAGTATTAACAATTGCAATGGACAATGGACGGATATTAAATTTCGAGTCACCGATGAGCCCGGCGTCAATCCCCAGAAACTGCCTGGCGCGCTCCTCCCACTGGTACATTAATTCTCTGCTGTGAACCAGAATGATGGCGGGTTGCCTCCTCCTGGCTATTACCTCAAGGGCCATAACAGTTTTGCCGGATCCGGTGGAGGCAACAAGCACACCGAAATGTCTGCGCAAAATAGCCTGTACCGCTTCCTGCTGGTACGATCGCAATTCACCCTGGAAACTTAAATCAACCTCTGGCAGCCTGCGGCGAAGATCTTTAATTTCCGGACCTTTACCCATGTATTTTTTACACAGTTCAACTGCCTGGGTGGCAAACCCCCTGGGAAAGGAAATACCGGCTTCATCCAACTCGAAAAAAAAGAGCTTCTGCTTAAAATTCTTACCCACCCAACGTCCATACTTCCTGGCATCCTTATATTTCGGATTGTCAATGGTTAGATTGTCTTGCAGTGCCTGCAGAAAAACCTCTGATATGCCTGAAAGGTGGCATAGACCTGCTACCGTCAGAACCGGATCTTTTGCTTTCCTGTCATCCTCTGCCATTAATCTCCGCCATCTCCGTAATTGCTTGTTTTCACAGTATGGATATGATAAATATTCCCCTTTAAAATACTTTCCAGGTAAAGGGAATTCCAATTCTTTAACATTAAAATCAAATAGTTATAATATATGCGACTCTACAGGAGACATGCTGGATTGTCCACAGAAATCATGGAAAACTATTGGCAGCAGCACAACGGATCCCCCAGCAAAATACTCGCCATTGAAGACGGTCCCGCGGTTCGTGAGATATTTGCCCCCTGCCCAAGTAGTATTATTTTATTCCATGTGCGCAGAACCTTCTTATGAAAGATATTCTTTACATCATACTGGCCTTCATTATTGCCGGAGGGACCTTTGCCCTTCTGGTAAAAAAAATGAAGGATGACTGCATACCCTGACTGCTGGCTTATGCCACACTCGGTATGGGTCTCATATCGTATTATGTTCTGACAACATATTTCTAACCTGAATTATTCGGGATAACTCCTCCTGCATAACGCTTGAGAATTGACTTTAACAGCCGAACATTATGAAAGTTAATGGTATCCATTACAGGACTATCTGGGTAAAGAAAAAAAATCCGCGTATCATAGAGATCATTGACCAGCGATTTCTGCCCCATGAATTTGTTGTGGAAGAGCTTGCAACACTCGATGACTTTATCTCCGCAATACGGGACATGCATGTAAGAGGCGCCGGGCTCATCGGAGCCACTGCAGCCTTTGGCATGTATTGCGCAGCATTGCATGCACCGCTGGAGGCAAGCCAGGCATTTCTCCAGGAAGCTGCCCGCAGGCTCATTGATACCAGGCCAACGGCAAAAAACCTGTCATGGGCTGTTGCAAGACAGCTCGCCGCCATCCAGGAAATTGCCAGCGCTGAAAAAAGAATACAGTTGGCTTATGAGACTGCCTGCCTCATCGCTGACGAAGATGCTGAATATTGCCGCAGGATAGGTGAGCACGGCCTACAGATCATCAGGGATATCAGCAGGCAGAAAAATGGCGCGCCGGTCAATATCCTCACCCACTGTAATGCAGGCTGGTTGGCATTTGTCGACTATGGTTCAGCCACGGCTCCCATTTATAGAGCCCACCAGGAAGGTATTCCCCTTCATGTCTGGGTGGATGAAACCAGGCCATGGAACCAGGGAGCCAAGCTGACCGCCTGGGAACTATTCCAGGAGAACATTGACCATACCCTCATTGTTGACAACACCGGCGGACATCTCATGCAGCATGGCCTGGTGGATCTGGTTATCGTTGGCTCGGACCGCACGACCCGGACCGGTGACGTGGCCAATAAGATTGGTACCTATCTCAAAGCCCTTGCTGCCAAAGATAACAAGGTTCCGTTCTATGTTGCTTTACCATCCTCAACAATTGACTGGGACTTACGGGATGGCCTGCAGGAAATTCCCATAGAAAAACGTTCTGGGGATGAGGTTAAATTTATTTCCGGACTAAGCACTAAGGACAACTCGTTGACAACAGTCCTCTGTGGACTTCCTGAAACTCCTGCTGTCAATTATGGGTTTGATGTCACGCCGGCACGTCTGGTAAGCGGTATAATCACTGAGCGGGGTATTGCAGAACCCAATGAAAAATCTCTGCTCTCTCTTTTTCCTGAATATTCATGAACAATTATCTCTACCAAGGTCTCTGTCATTTTTGATGCAATGCATGGCCAAGTATTGTACCATAGACCAAATTTCCCCTTGCCCCACCAATACAGCAGAATACAGGGCCACACATGGCAGTTGGTCTGCCTTCTGTTTTAAAATCAAAAAAATAACTCTTGTAAGCCCATTCGAAGCATATTAAAAAGCTATTACAATTTATTTAAATTCAATTCTATTCTGAACGGAGACAAACACATGCAAGTAACTACTTTATTTGCCAGCAAGCGTATTCCCAGCATATTTGCAACAGTATTCATTATTGCCCTACTGGTTGCCCCAAACTTTTCCCATGTTGCCCAAGCGGCTACTGCCAAGGAAATAGATGTCAGCGTTGAAGTTGCCTTAGGCCGCTTTAAAAATGAAGTCAGAGGCGCCAATGAATTCCTTGCAAATGCAAAGGGTGTACTTGTCATTCCCAATGTCATTCGGGTCGGCTTTGGCCTGGGAGGCGAGTATGGGGAAGGGGCCATGATCATTGGCGGCAAGACTGTGGATTACTACAGCACAGCAGCAGGTTCCTTCGGATTTCAGATCGGGGCCCAGTCAAAAAATATTGTCATTGTCTTCATGGAAGAAAATGCTCTGACGAAATTTCGAGACAGCCTTGGCTGGCGTGCCGGGGTTGATGGCTCCATCGTCCTCATTGATTCTGGAGCAGGGGCCTCTGTAGATACCGATAATGTAAAACATCCAATTGTCGGTTTTGTTTTCGGGCTTAAAGGCCTTATGATCAACCTCTCTCTGGAAGGCTCCAAGTTTACCAAGATTGCCAAGTAAGACGGCATTTATAAATCGAAATTATTTTATAATTTTAATACTTTAAAGTATTTATTTGATCTGCATTCTTTTCTTG
>JAAXQI010000035.1 GCA_012974315.1 Desulfobacterales bacterium
GTCTCGTGGGCTCGGAGATGTGTATAAGAGACAGATATAACACTGTTTAAAAAGGCGAGGAGGGAAGAAAATTATGATTCATCTCTTTACCCAAAGGTCTTTTCTTTTTTTCTATACCTGTTTATGCCTGCTTTTGCCTGGCAGTAATGGTATGGCCTCTGATCAGTACGCAGAACCGCGCCAGAAGATGGTCAGGGCCATTGAAGCAGATGTTAATGAAACCAGTCTCTATATCAATAAAAAAAGACTTGATGCACGTGTCATGTCAGTCATGGGCAGGGTTGAACGGCATAAGTTCGTGCCTCCCTCCCATCAGTCCTGGGCCTATGCGAATCAGCCATTGCCCATCGGCCACGGTCAGACAATTTCCCAACCTTACATAGTGGCCCTGATGACCGATCTTATCGGTATTGATCCTGGTGAGAAGGTTCTTGAGATAGGGACGGGCTCAGGTTATCAGGCAGCAGTACTTGCTGAAATGGGAGCCGAGGTATTTACCATCGAGATCGTTAAACCCCTGGCAAAAGAGGCAGCGAAGCGTTTGGCAGATCTAGGATACAGCCGGGTGAAAACCCGTGAAGGTGACGGGTATTACGGATGGCAGGAAGAAGCCCCTTTTGATGCCATTGTGGTAACAGCAGCGGCCAGCCATATCCCGCCGCCGCTCATTCGCCAGTTAAAACCCGGTGGTGTCATGGTGATACCGGTGGGCAGCAGGTTCCTGGTGCAGCAACTGGTGCTGGTGTCAAAGAATGAGGCAGGGGATATAACGACCAGGCAGATATTGCCTGTCCGTTTCGTCCCGCTCACCGGGGATCGTTGAGCCGGGCCTGTCAAACCATTGTGATGCAGTCTCAATGACACCATTGTGATGCAGTCTCAATAAAATGTATCATGTAAATCTCTGCCTGCAGTTTTTTCCGGTTTGCTTTTTTAAATGGACATACCTGAGAATAAACCCTCTATGGAAAAGATAGCACCTAACAGTCTTCAGGATTCCTTCCCACCCCGTCTAACAGTATTTCTAGTTTCGGCAATGGCGCTCTCCTACGAGATTCTTCTCATGCGTCTTTTTTCCATTGTTCAGTATCATCATTTTGCCTATATGGTCATAAGTCTTGCCCTGCTCGGCTATGGTGCGAGCGGCTCCTTTCTGGCTTTTTTCAAGCAGCGCCTTCTTCGGTATTTTCCTGTATCCCTTATTGCCAATATACTCCTTTTTGGCATAGCTGCTGTGGCCTGTTATCTCGGCGGCCAGCATTTGCTCTTCAATCCTGACGAAATACTCTGGGACAACCGGCAATGGCTGAAGCTGTTTGTGCTTTACCTTCTCCTTGCCCTGCCCTTTTTTTTCGCGGCAAACTGCATAGCGTTGACATTTTCCCAGTACAGGCAGAGGATTTCAGAAATCTATGCTGCTGATCTTTTCGGTGCAGGCCTGGGCTCCATCTTCATCATAGGGCTGCTGTTTCTGGCCTTCCCGCAAAAGATTCTGCTCCTCCTGGGCAGCATGATTATTGCAATTCCTGCAATTACCTGGCTGGAGATGCGCTTAAAACCCAGGCGATGGGCCATTTTATTTTTGGGTTTAGCTGCAATTGCTTTATTGCTTCCCCCGTCCTGGAAAGGACTTATAATCTCTCCGTATAAGGGTTTAAGCCAGCAGATGCGCATTCCAGGCAGCCGGATTGTTGAGGAGCGATCAAGCCCGCTGGCACTGTTAACCGTTGTTGAGAGCAGCATGGTGCCATTCAGGTATGCGCCGGGGTTGAGTCTTGCTGCTGAGATTGAACCGCCGGAGCAACTCGGCATA
This sequence comes from Desulfobacterales bacterium, assembly GCA_012974315.1. Taxonomy (GTDB): domain Bacteria; phylum Desulfobacterota; class Desulfobulbia; order Desulfobulbales; family BM004; genus BM004. The sequence continues at coordinate 1,814 of JAAXQI010000035.1, forward strand.
TTTATGGATGGCGATTCCTTAAACGTTATTACCCGGTTTCCGGATGACACGAAAAGACTCGCTCATCTCGATATGGTCACCTCGGCCCTGCCGTATCATTTGAGGCAGCTGCAGGATATTCTGATTCTTGGTGGTGGTACCGGTTCTGATATACTTCAGGCCCTTAATTTCGATGTCCCCGATATCTCGGCAGTTGAACTCAATCCACAGGTTGTAGAACTGGTAAGGGAGAGGGCGGAATTTTCCGGCAACCTCTTTGACCGTGACAACGTTCACATCCATATAGGTGAGGCACGGAGTTTCGTGGCCGGGAGCTCAAAAACATTTGACCTTATACAGCTTCCAATTCTCGATTCATTCAGCAGTTCAGCAGCAGGACTTTATGGTCTGAATGAGAATTACCTTTATACAATCGAAGCATTGCAGGAATATATCAGGCATCTTTCTCCTTCAGGGTATCTCTGTATGAGCCGTTGGGTCAAACTACCGCCGCGGGACACCTTAAAGCTTTTTGTAACAGCAATTGAAGTTCTTGAAGGACTTGGGGTAAGTGATCCGGAAAACCACCTTGTCATGATCCGCAGTTGGCAATCAAGTTCCCTGCTCATAAAGAAGTCCGCCTTTAATGAAGCTGAAATTGCAGCAGTGAGGAAGTTCTGCAGCAAGCGTCTCTTTGATCTTGTCTACTATCCCGGCATGCAAGCCCATGAGGCCAACCGTTTTAATATCCTCCTCGTACCATACTTTCATCAAGGTGCTGTCAGTCTGCTGGGAGAGGACTCCAATACGTTTATCAAAAGGTATAAGTTTAACATCATGCCCTCCACTGACGACAGGCCGTATTTTTCGAATTTTTTCAAGTGGCAGACCCTGCCCGAGATAGTAAGGCTCAAAGGCCAGGGAGGCATCGTGCTCCTTGAGTCAGGGTACCTGATCCTCGTAATAACCCTGATCCAGGCAGTATTTGCCAGTCTCATTCTTATCCTCCTGCCCGTACTGTGCAGGACCCATGACAAGGTTCAGGCAAGTACCTGGAGTCGACCACGAATAGCTTTATACTTTTTTGCAATAGGGTTTGGTTTTCTTTTTCTGGAGATTGCTTTTATCCAGAAATTTATTCTCTACCTGGGACATCCCCTGTATGCAGCAGCAGTTGTCCTGGCAATCTTTTTAGTTTTTGCCGGGCTGGGAAGCCAGTTTGCCCAGCGCCAGCGTTTTCATGCAATATGGCCTGTTATAATTATTTTGAGCCTTGGCGTTCTTGAATTAATTGCATCAGGAATGCTGTTCAATGTGCTCAGTGGGCTGGCAGGCCCTATGAAAGTTTTCGTGGCTGTTGTCATGCTTGGACCTCTGGCCTTTTGCATGGGAATGCCCTTTCCGCTGGCATTGACAGAGATTGGCGCGGATGTGCCTGACCTGATTCCCTGGGCCTGGGCTGTGAACGGCTGTGCTTCAGTTATTGCTGCTGTGCTTGCCACTCTGCTGGCCGTTCATTTTGGATTTGCTGTGGTTGTTTTGATAGCGCTTGCTCTCTATGGGATAGCTGCAGCGACCTTTCCAGTTAGGCAAAAAGTGAGCTTCACACCATAAACCCGCCGCCGTCTACCGGGATGTACTGCCCGGTGATGTGATCTGCCATATCCGAGGCCAAAAACATCGAAATCGGGGTCTGTCCCCTTTTGCTGTTCTTTTTGTTTTTTCCCTTGAGCCTTGAGCCGTGCGCCGTGCGCCCTGTGCCTTCTATAAATAAATCTGTCCCCAATTTTCCGGGCAACCCCATTAAGAGATTTTTACCATCTTGTAGAATCTACAATTGCGGCAGTTATCTGTTTTTTGGGCAAACGTGCCTTGAATTTTACCGGCACAGAGGGTACCGGCGACGGCCCAACACACTTGTCCGAAATGAGGATAGGCAGGACATTTCATCTCCTCATTAACATCTCTGCCGCACTGCATGTGTTCCCAGCATGGCACATTTTCTACCTCCTCATCGCTCTGATATGGGAAAAACATACTGACGGTCAGCCCCTTTTCGCTGCTATTTTTTGCCTGGATGAAACCGCCGTGTTCTTCAACTATCTTTCTGCTGATGGACAGTCCCAGTCCTGTGCCGTGGCCAATTTTCTTAGTTGTATAAAAAGGCTCGAAAATAAGAGGAAGCATTTCTTCGGGGATGCCTTCACCAGAGTCGGAGATATGTACAGCAACATAGGTGATATCGTTTGCCTGCTCCTTTTGGGTGGTGACCGTTAAAGTGCCCCCGTCCGACATGGCGTCGATGGCATTGGATATCAAATTGTTGGCCGCTTGCTCCAACTGATCCTTATCAATAAGCACAGGCAAATCTGTCTCATATAGGACTTTGATGTTTATTGACTGCTCCTTACAGTTTTCTCTAAAGAGGTTGACGGATTTTTCAATAATCTTATTCACGCTGACTTTTTTAAAATGAAATCGTGCTTCACGAGAAAAGGTCAGGACGTCGCTCAATACATGTTCGAGCCGGTCTGCTTCAGAAACAATGATTTCCGCATATTCCTTATGCTTTTTTTCAGTGACACTTTTCAGTAATCGCCGTCCGAAACCGCCCAGGGCGCTGAGAGGATTTCGTATTTCATGGGCTACATCAGCAGTGAGGCGTCCAAGAGAAGCCAGCTTTTCCGCCTGGATGAGTTTATCCTGAGTCCTCATGATTTCCCGTGTCTTTTTGGCCACTTCTTCCTCAAGACTCTGGGTCCATTTCTCCATCCTCTGCCTGGCAATCTTCAGTTCCTCTGTCATGGAGTTGAAGGTGGAGGCAAGCCTGCCTATCTCATCATTGGAAAGTATATTGACCTTCTGCTCCATGTCCCCGGAAGAGACTCGCTGCATACCTATTGTCAGACTGGCTAATGGTTTTAGTACAATCCTCCATAATATGATGCTCAAGACAACTGCTGTAACTGCAACCACGAGCAAGATGTAAAGCAGAATGCCGGCAATCTGGTTGCTGATCCTATTATCAATTGCCTGGAGAGAAAAATCAGTTAGAAGAATGCCAAGTACTTGCTGTTCACTGCCATGAGTATGGCATGCAGCTGTATAACAATCTGGTTCATTGTATATCGGCTCCGCAAAGGTCATGACTCTGCTGCCATCGGGCTTCTCATAGATTGCCCATCTGTTTTTCAGCAACAAATCCTGAAGTAGCTTGTCATCTTCATTATGACAGCCGGTACATGAAAGCGAGTTTTTTGCTATGCTGTTACCCACTTCTTCCAGGGTTGAGGAGTAGAAAATACGGCCGAAATGATCGAGTATACGAACTCCTTCGATGGACTCGGAAGTTCCGAAAAATTCAAGCGTTTCCTGGATGACCTCTCGCCTGACCGTAAGCATATCGTAGCGTATGGATTTTCTCATCAGCTCCGAAAAGGTGGTGATGTATAAGAGAGCATCCGCCATTGAGTTTTTCTTTTCAGTCTGGATAGTGGTGAACAGCGATATGGAAGTTCCCAGCACAGTGAGTACGCTGATGGCAATGACCAGCTTGCCGGTAAGTGATCTGGTGATGCGATGCAGAAAGCCAGGCATATTGTACAACTTTCCCAAGCAGGATCTGATAGTTAACCCTCGGTTACGGTTGCTCAGGTTGTTTGCCGCCGGGGGTAATGTCACCTCTTCTTGTATATATTTTTTATTATATTACGAACC
>JAAXQI010000139.1 GCA_012974315.1 Desulfobacterales bacterium
GAATTTAGACATATGACCAAATACGGCTTGGGGGAATGACCCAATTTGGGAGTTAGGGGGGGGTGCCACAAAATATAGATGTCTTGCCAACATCTTGAGTTTTGTCATACAAAATCTGACTCAACATGTCCAGTATACATCTTGATACTTTAGGAATGGTTCACGACTTTTTATTAAATAATTCCAGTCTTACATTTTCATTTGTGAGCCATGTCCATGCTTTTTCATGTCTCCGCCATGCTTTTTCATGTCTCCCATCAACGATTTAAGAACTTCCGGGGTAATCTCAGCATACATCATCATATTACCACCCTGTTCCTGGTGGAATTTCATTGCCGTGGCTTGATCTGCAAATGGAATGAGTTCTTTACCCATGGGCCCCATCATTTTGCTCCCAACTACAAAATACGCCTCCGTTCCATCTATCCATTTGCCATTATTGAAATCCTTTACCCACATCACTGCCACGTCATCGCTGGAATGAGCCTTATCATACTGATCCATGGAAGACATAAAATTAAACATACATTTACAGCCGTCAAAAGGCGTCATGCTGCCATCTTTAAAAACAATCTGAGCTTGCCAGCGCGGATAATTAGCAGGATACATCCCGCACTTGCCACAAGAAGCATCCGCCAGGATAACCATTGGTTGCGGTATTGAAATCTGTGCTGATTCTGTGGCAGATGACTGTTCAGCGGTCTTGCTTCCAGCCGTCACACAGCCAGCGAGTATTGCCAGAACAAGAAAAATAGCCACTGTAAAAAATTGTTTCAGATACATATGATACGGGTTTCCCTTCTTCATACTCATTATCTCCTTCCTGGTATATTTGTCTTTTACTTTATAACCCTTCGGTTTCAAGAAATATTGGCCACAAGGTAGATAATACCATTGATGAGAAAACCTGAACATGCGGCAAATTGTCGCAGGAAAAAACAGAGGCAATGTGCAGGGAATTTCTGTTGTGCTGATTTTTAGCAGTTTTTATTACGGGAAAAAATGGAGAAGTGTATTTCCAATTAGATAAAAATTTTATTTTTGGGGTGCGTACTTGTAGAGTTTCCGCTGCAGGGTCCTTCTATGGATTCCCAGTTTATGGGCCGCGGCAGTTATGTTGTTGTCACAGTCATTTAAAACCCTTTGGATATGTTCCCACTCAGCCCGAGCCAATGAGGGCACCTCAAAATCTGTTTGATCAGACTCGACCGGCAAATCAGTATCCCTTTCGAAAGCATTAAGAATATCATCAACATCTGCCGGTTTAGGTAAATAAAAATGGGCGCCAAGCTTTATGGCCTCCGTGGCTGTCGCAATACTGCCATAACCTGTAAGTACAACGATTTTAAGCGTTGGCATAAAAGCCTTTGCTTCCCTGATCAGATCAAGGCCGCTTTTGTCCGGCATCTTCAAGTCAACCAGGGCCCAGTCAGGACGATTCTCCTTTATTTTTTTTAATGCCTCATCAACATCTGCAGCTTGATAAACTGTATATCCTCTATTGGTAAAAGCTCTTACCAGACGGGACCTGAAATGATCTTCGTCATCAACCAAAATGATGCTTTGCATGGCAGACTCCTCCTTCATTTTTTCTTTATTGGATTAATAAAGATTACTACTCAATCCCGGTATGTGCCAGGGCAAAACTGATTGTTGCCACGGTCCCCTGCGATTTTTTTGAAGAAATAGTCAGTTCACCGCCAAACTGTTCAGCCACATTCTGTGCAAGAAAAAGTCCCAAACCCAACCCTTTCCCCTGCTCCTTGGTTGTAAAAAATGGTTCACGCGCACGGATCATGTTTTCTTCATCCATGCCGCAACCCTGATCTGTCACCTGAAAATACAGGAAGTTTTCATCATAAAAGCACTTTAGAAAGACCGGTGATGCTGTTTGAGACGCATCAAAACCATTTTTAATCAGACCTTTTACGGTACGAACTAATGTTCTCAAAGGAATCAATACTGAAATATCAGCTGCTTCATTTTCAACCTTTATCCTGGTTTGATCTTCTTCAGAAAACTCATTTATTATCTTTGACACCACATATCCCAACTCATACTTCTCAAGTGCTTCGCCCAGATGTTCTCCGGCATCAGCAGCCATCTGGTATAAAATATCCTTGCAGGTTTTAATCTGATCTTTTATGAGCTGGGCATCATCCACCAAGCCCTCGTCAATCTTCCCCTCTTTTAACTGGTGCAGCATTTCTCCGGCAGCAACTGCAATAGTTGACAGAGGAGTGGCGAATTCATGGGCGGCACCTGCAGACAAAGTTGCCAGGGAGGAAAGCTTCTCACTTCTTGCCCTTTCCTCTTCCAAACTGACGAGGGTCTGCTGATGTTCCTCAAGTGCTTTTTGGATTTTACCAACAAAGAAAACAATAAAAAAAGCAGTAATGGCAAAAGCCAGGAGCATGCCCTTAAGGTGCAGCTGCATGTGGTCTGACAACAGGGTATATTCTACAACCGCCGGATGGCAGGTTTCCTGGATATCAACACCTCCAATAAACCCTCCCGGCAGCATGAGAGGAAGTTGGCCAAACACCTCCGGATCAACAATAAAAAAAGAACTGTAACAAAGCACCGTGAAAACCATCAGACTCCAGGACCAGTAAGCACGCATCAAAATCGCCCCAATCACGATGTGCACCAGGTATAGAAAGGTGAAAGGGTTCATAGGTCCACCTGTATAGTACAGGAGGGCTGTTAGAAGAATTATGTCCAGGAACATTACCAGGCCGAAAAGCCACTCGGGAATACCTTTCTTCCGACTGGTGAGAAAGGTAAAGAACAGATTGCTGGCTGCCTCAAACAGAATAATTATCGAAACAAAAACGATCGGCAGGGCAATCTCAAGATAACTGTAGGCAATTAAAATAAGAATTGCCTGGCAGAAAACAGCCCCCCAGCGCAAATGCAGAAACCATGAAAAAGCAATATTGGATGTTGCTTCAGCAACAGGCCATATGGCCGATGGATATTTTTTATGCTCCAAACGAATGTACTCCCGGATGTAAAAACCTGATACTTACTATAAATGAAATACGCTTAGGCCCTTGATTAATTATCAGCACAAGGACGAATTGTCAATCAGTTGCCGTCGTTTCATGCCTTTGAACAGCGGGGTGCGACAATTTGCCACATTCTCAAGAACACATCTCTTATGGTAAAAGTAAATGATAGTTCTTTTCTCCATATGTATTTTTTAAGAAGATTTTACCCCCGTTTTATCTTCTTAAAAAAAGACCTGGTGCATCTCCACCCTGTACTACCCCGGTTCGGGGTGGAGTTGTATTTGGGCATTAAAAAATCATCTGGTTTTTTTCCAAATTCGCAGTAGCATGACAGGGTCATGGAATCCAGACTCGGCCACATCATTTCCCAATGCTTTGTAAATATACCCTTTGCTGATTTCAGCAAATACGAACCCATTGTCAGTAATCATCGAATTAACCCGGAAATCGGTCTCGCAGGAGATGCTGTGTATACTTTCAGCCGTCAGGACTTTCTCGACAGGGCAAAGTTCCTGGAAAAAGAAGGGTTGAGCTGCACTCTGCATGCACCTTTCCACGATATGATGCCGGGCGCCCAGGATAAAAATATCCTGAAGGCAACCCGGGACAAGCTGCGCCGCTGCTTTGATCTCATCGAGATATTCAAGCCACGCGCTGTCGTGTGCCATCTCGGCTACCTGGATTGCATCCACAGCTATGACCTGGAACAGTGGCTGGACACCTCGCTGGAGACATGGCGGGAGCTTGTCATTCTGGCCGATAACCAGAATACTCCTATCATGTTTGAAAACACGTACGAGCCCGGGCCCCGAGTCCATCAAATGCTCCTTGAAGCCCTTGATTCAGCATCGGCCCGTTTCTGCCTCGATGTTGGCCACCTGCTGGTCAGTGATTTATGGGAGAGCCTGAATGCACTTGACAGATTAGGTTTATTCGACCATAAAACAGGGTAAGCGATAAGAGACACACTTCACATCTCCTCGATGTGCAAGCCCCTCTGGAAAGCTTTTTTTTCACATCGTGATTCCAATATATTTTTTCATGGAATCCCTGCAATATACCCAGGAAGTAATGTAAAAGAACAATATATCCAACAATTAATTATGTCATTTATTCATCAATTATCATCCCGGAAATATATCATGACCAATGCTGCAGCCGCTGACTTTAATCATCTTCATGTACACACCCAGTACAGTCTGCTTGATGGTGCTATCCGCCTTAATAACCTCCTTGATAAGTGCAAAGAATTTGGCATGGGGGCCGTGGCAATAACTGACCATGGAGCAATGCACGGGGCCCTCGAGTTTTATGTAAAAGCCAAGAAAGCCGGGATTAAACCAATCATAGGGTGTGAATTCTACATTGCGCCACAGGACAGAAAAATACACACTGGTGCCAAAAGTCCCAGTGATGCAGCCTTCCATATTGTCCTTCTGGCCATGAACATCAAAGGCTACAAAAACCTGATGAAACTTGCCTCCATTGCCCAGCTTGAAGGTTTTTACTACAAGCCGCGCATCGACAAGGAGACACTGATTGCGCACAATGAAGGTTTGATAGCCCTGACCGCATGTCTGCATGGGGGTATTCCTCACCTGATCCTGAATAACAATATGAAAGATGCCCGTGCGGAAACAAAGAAGATGCTCGAAATATTCGGCGACCGGTTATATTTTGAACTGCAGGATAGTGGCTTAAAGGAGCAGAAAAAAGTCAACAAGGGTTTAAAAAAACTCTCAGAGGAATTCTCTGTTCCCCTCGTTGCCACCAACGACTGTCATTACCTTAACCGTGAAGAGTCTTTTGCCCATGAGGTGCTTCTCTGTATCCAAACAGGCAGAACAATAAATGATCCCAACCGCTTCAAGTTTGCAACAGACGAACTCTATTTCAAGTCTCCTGAAGAGATGCAGGAACGGTTCAAGGACTTTCCGGGCGCTGTCGCTGAATCAGTAAAAATCGCCGCTCGCTGCAACCTTGAACTTGAATTCGGCCAGCCACATTTTCCCAATTTCCCACTACCAGATGGCGAAACCCTGGATTCATACTTTGAGAGACTGGCACGGGAAGGGTTAAAGGAACGATTGGCTGTGCTCCGTGATAAAGGTGAACTGACGGCAGAATTGGAAAAGAGTTACCATGAACGGCTGGAGATGGAAATCGGCGTCATCAAGGCCATGGAATTCCCAGGATATTTCCTCATTGTGGCTGATTTTATCAACTGGGCCAAAAACATGCACATCCCGGTTGGGCCAGGCAGGGGTTCAGGTGCTGGAAGTCTTGTTGCCTATAGCCTGCGTATCACTGGAATAGATCCAATGCCCTACGGCTTGATATTTGAACGTTTCCTCAATATCGAACGCAAAAGCCTGCCGGATTTTGATATAGATTTCTGCCAGGAAAGAAGGAATGAAGTATTCCACTATGTGCAGGAAAAATATGGGGGTTCAGACCATGTCGCCCAAATTATAACCTTCGGCTCCATGAAAGCCAGAGCCGTGATCAGAGACGTGGGCCGGGGCCTTGATTTACCCTTTGGTGATGTGGACCGCATTGCCAAGCTCATTCCTGATCAATTGAAAATCACGATCAAGGAAGCAATTGAGCAGGAACCACGGCTTCGCGATGCCATAAAAAGAGATGAGAATATTGCAACCCTTCTCTCCACAGCCCAGGTTCTCGAGGGATTGTCCAGGCATATGTCTACCCACGCTGCCGGAGTTGTTATCTCACCCGAAACAATGACTGAATATCTGCCGCTCTGTAAAGGTCCCAAAGGTGAAGTTCTTACTCAGTACGACATGAAATATACTGAGATGACCGGACTCATCAAATTTGATTTCCTTGGATTGAAAACCCTGACGGTCATTGATCGGGCGGTGAAACTCATTGAAGCAGACATCGGCAGTCCCCTGGACATCGACTCCATTCCTCTTGACGACCCGAAAACTTACGACCTGCTCTGCAAAGGAGACGCTCTGGGTGTCTTCCAACTTGAAAGTTCCGGCATGCGCGCACTTCTAACAAACATGAAGCCGGAGGTATTCTCTGATCTTATTGCCCTGGTTGCCCTGTATCGTCCTGGTCCCATGGAAAGCGGCATGGTCGGCAATTTTGTCGACACCAAACACGGAAAAAAACCCGCCAATTATCCACTGCCCCAACTCAAATCTGTACTTGAGGAGACATACGGGGTCATTGTTTACCAGGAACAGGTGATGAAAATTGCCAATATTCTGGCAAACTATACCCTGGGCGATGCTGATATGTTGAGGCGTGCCATGGGTAAAAAAATTCCGGAAGTCATGGCCAATGAAAAAGAAAAATTCATGGCAGGAGCTGAAAAAAACAACATCCCGGCAGATAAGGCTGAGTACGTCTTCGACCTGATGGCTAAATTTGCAGGCTATGGCTTCAATAAATCCCATAGTGCAGCCTATGCTCTAATAGCATACCAGACAGCCTTTCTCAAAGCCCATTACCCGGCTCAGTTCATGGCAGCTCTTCTCTCCTGCGATATGAACAACACCGATAAAGTTGTCGCATATATAAACGAATGCCGTGATAATGAAATAGAGGTCCTCCCACCTGATATCAATGAAAGCTTCAAGGATTTTACCGTTATTGATGACCGTATCAGGTTTGGTTTGGCTGCGGTGAAAAATGTTGGCGAAGCAGCACTTGACTCAATCATCGAAGAACGTTTGAAAGACGGCCCCTATTTGTCGCTGGAGGACTTCTGCTGCCGGGTTGACCTGCGCAGAGTGAACCGGCGCGTCCTGGAAAGCCTCAATAAGGCAGGCGCTTATGATTCCCTCAATCTCAAACGTTCACAAACATTTGCCATTTTGGACCAGGCCCTGGAGCAGGGTCAGGCTGCCCAGCGTGACAGGTTAAGCGGCCAGATATCGCTTTTTGCAGTCATGGACTCTGCAAATGAAAAACCGCATAATAAAATCGAAATCCCATCGATCCCGGAATGGACCGATCAGGAAAAACTTACCTTTGAGAAAGAAACCGTTGGATTTTATCTTACCGGCCATCCTTTGGATGATTACCGGGAAGACATATTGGCTGTAACCGATTCAAACCTGAGTGAAAATAAAGAGTGGGTTGAAGGACAGACCCTGCGGCTTGGTGGATTGATCAGAGATATCAAGAACAGAAAAACCAAAAAAGGTGACCCCATGGCCGTTATTGTCATGGAGGATATTGCCGGGACCGCTGAAGTGGTTATTTTCCCGGAGCTTTACGCCAGATGTGCCACTATCCTCAATACAGACACACCTGTGGTTATAGAAGGGTTGGTAAAAAAAGATGAGCGCGGGGACAACATTATTGCCAATGCCTTAGAAACTCTGGAGGCGGCAAGAGATAAGTATACGGCCAGCGCCTGCATTATGCTGCAATCCGACCGGGTTAACCGGCAGAGCCTTGAAGCACTCAAAAAAGTTTTTTCCCGGCACTATGGGCCGTGTCCTGTATCTTTGACGCTGCATTTTGCAGGTCGGGGTGAGGTGGATCTTGAGATCCCCAAGGATATAACCATAAAACCCTGTAATGAATTTACTGCTGAAGTCAATCATACCATGGGGGACAAGGTGATAACCTATGAAAAAAAACCGATAAGCGAAATGCAACAGAAAAGAAAAAACGGGATGTGGCAATCCAGAAACCAAGGAGCATAAAAGAACTTCAGGATTACTGCCTGAATGCAGCTATCCTGTTATATATCCAACCCATCAATGCACCACAGATAGTGCCAAGGGCAAAGCCATACGCAGCTCCAATGATGCTGCCTAAAAAAGTCACCTTATAACCAATAAAGTATTGGCTCAGGAGTATCAGGTGGGGACCAACCCTCTCGCCTCCCTTGATGACCAGCCAGTTTGTTGCCAAAAAAATACCTAAACCAAAAATCACGCCAAGGGTAAGACCGACAACCTTCGCATTGAGCAACAGGACACCGCTGAACAGTTTTTCTTCAGGACCCAACTGGTCATTTTTTTTATCAGTTTGCACGTTCCCGTCTCCCGCAATTGAAGTGAATATCCGGCCCCAAAAGACCCGATTTTAAACCTGCACCATCATAAGCGCGCAAGGTATGCATACGCGGTGTGAGGAGTGAGGAGTGAGGAGTATTTTGTCATCTCGAATGGTCCCCAGGTCGGAGAAATATTGTTCCATAAACTTTGTCCGCTACAAGATTTCTCGCATTCGTTCGAGGTAAGCGAGTTAACCAAACTCCAAATGACATGTTATTGATTAATACTCCAGTATCTCATCTTAAGCATTTAACTTTGCACCTTTCATTTTTATCCAGTACCCAGATTATATTTTTTCTCACCCCTCACACCTCACGCCCCACGCCCCAAATAAAGTCAAAAATTATCAAAGAAATCCCTTAACGACAGCAACTCAGCCCTTCTTTTGATATTATAAATGTAAACTGCCAAAAACAGATTTCGTAAATAAGCAAACAGCCAGGCAAAGAGAAATCCCCAGAAAAAAGAATAGCCGAAAGCAATAAAGCCTCCTTTTACGGTAACTGTATAGCCGATAAAGTACTGAGCCAACAGCCTCAGATGGGAGTTCAACACATCTCCGCCACGGCTTATAATCCACAGGGTAGCACCCAGGACAAGCAGACCGCAGATTGTCCCGACAGCAGTAGCAAAGGCCAGCTTATCAATCCTGGCAAAGGCGCCTATCAAGACCTTCTCGGGAACTGCCGGTATTTCCCTGATTCCCCTATCCTCTTCAAGATAACTCTTCTCTTCATTTACTGCCCAGAGATCATGGCTTTCTCCAGAGCAATTTTTCGCCGCCAGGCTTCCGGTTTGCATTGAATGATCCATGTTATTATAGCGATGCATGCCGCTGCGGCCAATTGTTTGCAAATTACTGAAATTCTCAAGATAGTTGCGAATTACCTGCAGACTTTTTTTGTACTCCGAATCATATACCGGATAGGCATGGGACTGCCGGACAACATAACTGTCAATCACCTGGGTTTTCTCCCCAAGACCCAGCACTACCATTTCCCCCTTGGCCATCTCGACCAGTTCATTATCCTGCATATTCCACGTCTGGTCATTTTCATTGCAAAAATACTCCATGCCGATACTGGTCTTGCTTTGATCAGGTACCATGAACCTGCTCCAGTTCTTGAAGTTCTGGATGCGGCCAACCTTTACTGCAGGACTGTGGACATATAACCATTGATCGGGGAAAAGTGCTGGTGTATCGATGATAAGAACGACAATGATAAAAGCACGGTATGAGAGCTGATTGGCTGCACTCAGTATTTCTGCCGGGGGCTGCGGCTTAAAAAGTTTCACCAGCTTTGAAATAGGCATGCTCGAAATACAGTGACTCGGATTCAGTTTACTAGTTACATTGCCACTGCTGTATTCAACAGCTGTAATCATTTTCGTGTCATGCTGGATGGATGACACTTCAGCGTTGAGCAAAACCTCTCCATTCCCTGCCACAATCCTGTCCATGAAACTTTTCCACATCATGCCGGGACCGAACTTTGGGTAGGAGAACTGCTCAATCAGACTCTTTGACTGCTGCCCACCAAAAAGGGCATTGGAGACAGCGACCAGAAGCGACAAACCCTTAATACGCTGGGCTGCCCAGTCTGCTCTTATTTCACTGCATGGGAGACCCCATACCTTTTCGGTATAGGTTTTGAAAAATGTTCTATAGAGCCTTTCCCCAAAACGGTTGCTAATCCATTCTTCAAAACTGTTCTCTTCGGGAGAGGGAGATAGACGGGCCCTGCAGTAACTGATAAAAATCAGCAGGCTTTCTACAAGGCCGAGATTAAATAAGGCATTTGCGGGCCGCAGGGGATAGTTGAAATATTTCCCCTTATAAAAGATACGCGACAACCGGTTTACACTGAGAAAATCATCACCGAGCAACTCATCCCAGAGCTGGTTGATCTCCTCATTTTTCGTAAAAAAACGATGCCCGCCGATATCAAAATAGAAATCCTTGTATGATTCGGTTCTGGCAATACCTCCGACTCTGCCATCCCTTTCAAGAATTACTGGGCAGATATTTCGGCTAATTAGTTCATAGCCTGCGGCAAGACCGGCAGGCCCGGCGCCGATAATGACTACCGGGTTCTCATTCATTTAGGCGGTATAGACTATCCAAAACTTAAACCACAATCAGGACAGGTTGTTTGAGTCGTGGGGAATGAATGTCCGCATGCCGGGCACTGCGCTTCATTTGCCTGGGGATTGAAGATCAAATCACCATTGGTATTTTCATGGTATGCCAGCCCTGTGTCCTTTTTATGCTCCTCTTCAATAATATCAAGAGCCTCCCTGCCATCCTCCATTTTAACCATGAGGTTATAGGCTGTTGGAGTGGGGATAACATTGCCAAACCGGTCTTTACCGCAGGTCGTCATATCTCCTTTCAGAGCTGTTCCAATTTTCTCAACACTCAGCAGCTCGGCAAGATGGCGCATTTCAGTTAATGGTCCTCTACGCATGGTGACAAGGTCATCATCCGGGCTTATTTCACCTGATCTATTTTCCAGCTTTTGCCGTCTCGCCTCATCCCTCTCACTTTTATGCACACCTGTAATCAAATCAATTCCGCAGGCAGCACATTTTTCAATCTCTGCCCTGTACTCATCATTGCATTCAGGACAGTACTTCAAATCAGGTTCTATCATTATTTCCTCCAAAACCAGAAAACCAAACTATTTCTTTACCCTATAATATAAATCGACTCAAATCTTCATCCTGGGTAATCTCGATAAGCTGCTTTCTCACATAATCGGCGGTAATAGTAAAGGTTTTATCGCCGGAATCAGGCGCCTCAAAAGACAATTCTTCCAAGACCTTTTCCAGAATAGTATGCAGCCGCCTTGCTCCTATGTCTTCAGTTTTCTGATTAACATCTGCAGCCAGTCTGGCCATTTCATGCACCGCATCATCAGAAAAAATGAGATCTATGCCTTCGGTTTTCATTAAAGCAACGTACTGTTTCAAGAGGGCATTTTCAGGTTCGCTCAGTATTCGAAAAAATTCTTCCTCACCCAGGGCATGCAATTCCACCCGAATAGGGAACCGTCCCTGGAGTTCCGGTACCAGGTCAGAGGGTTTGCAAAGATGAAACGCGCCACTGGCAATGAAAAGGATATGATGTGTTTTCAGCATGCCGTGTTTTGTACTAACCGTAGCACCCTCAACAATCGGAAGCAGATCCCGTTGAACCCCCTCGCGTGAGACTTCAGGCCCATGTCCCCCACCCTGCCGGGAAGCGATCTTATCAATTTCATCCAGGAATATAATCCCGGACTGTTCGGTCTTTATAATAGCCTTGTGGGTAACCTTATCCATATCGATAAGATCCTCCACTGCCTCACTCTGTAGAATTTTGAAAGCCTCTGGAACCTTCAGTTTTCGGATCCTTCCCTTTCTGGGAAAAATCTTGCCCATGGCATCCCGCAGGTTTGATTCCATCTCATCCATACCTGCATTGGAAAAAACTTCGATCGTCGGCATGGTCGGGGCCTGGGTCACTTCCATTTCAACTGCCCTGTCATCGAGCTTCCCTTCCCGCAACATTTGCCTGAAGCGATCACGGGTTGATTCGGTTTCCTGGGTGGTATCTGCAACTGGCGGTCCTGCAAGAGCCCCCATCTGAACTTGTGGTCTTCCGGTCGGATTTGGCATGGAAGGCAGGAGAAGATCAAGCAGTTTTTCTTCTGCCATTTCATAGGCTTTTTTCTCAACCTCGTGACGTTCTTCCTTCTTTACCATATTAATTGCCAGTTCTACGAGGTCACGGATCATTGATTCAACATCCCGACCAACGTAACCAATCTCGGTGAACTTCGACGCTTCCACCTTCAAAAACGGAGATTGCGCAAGATTAGCAAGCCTTCTGGCAATTTCAGTTTTACCCACACCCGTAGGGCCGATCATAATTATATTTTTGGGTGCAATTTCATCTCGTAAAGGGGGAGGCACCTGCTGTCTGCGCCAGCGGTTTCTAAGGGCAATTGCTACGGACTTTTTGGCCTCATCCTGTCCTATAATATATTTATCAAGCTCACTGACCGTATCTTTTGGGGTCAGTGCATTCAGATCATTCATGTATTTGGAACCTGGAAGTAATTTCATACGGGTTATAATGAGAGTTTTTAAGAGAGTTTTTCCTGATGCACTTTTGTGCTCTACAGTGTTTCAATGACAATATTTTCATTGGTATAGATGCAGATGGAGGCCGCTATTCCCATGGCTTCACGACAGATAGCCTCGGCATCAAGATCACTGTGATTGATCAGTGCCGTGGCTGCAGCCTGGGCATAAGGGCCACCTGAGCCAATAGCCAGAATACCATCATCTGACTCAATGACATCGCCGGAACCCGAAAGCAAAAGGGATGAGTTTTCATCAACAGCTATGAGAAACGCCTCCAGACGCCTTAGCATTTTGTCAGTCCGCCAGTCTTTTGCAAGTTCAACTGCAGCACGCAGCAGGTTACCCTTATATTGCTCAAGCCGTTGCTCCAGTTTATCGAAAAGCGTAAAGGCATCGGCTGTTGCTCCGGCAAATCCTGTTACAACCTTACCGTTATAAAGTCGTCTGACCTTACGGGCCGCATGCTTGACCACTGTATTACCCAGGGTGACCTGGCCGTCACCGGCGACGACCACTTTTCCTTTATGTCTTACTGAAATAATTGTTGTTGAGCGTATCTTCACTTTTCCACCACTTTTTTAAAGTTGTCGGTCTCAAGATATTCATCGGACACATACTTTTATAATCTCTCGATTTAATTAGGCCCTGTTAATGACTGCGAAACTTTTTCAGGATGTAGCACATTTAATTATTTAAACCAGTTCCCCTTTGTCCTGCTCTCAACTTCTCCTCGCCTTGGGATGGGCCTTATCATAGACTCTCATAAGATGAACCATATCCAGGTGAGTATATTTCTGTGTAGTTGACAGGCTTGCATGCCCAAGTAACTCCTGCACTGAGCGCATATCTGCGCCCATTTCAAGAAGATGCGTAGCAAAAGAGTGACGCAGTACATGGGGAGTAACAGGCTTATCAATTCCTGCTTTGCGGCCGTATTCAGCTATCAATCTTTCAACACTTCGGCTGGTAAGCCTGCCGCCGCGGCTATTTAAAAACACGGCTTCCCGGTCAAACTTCTTACCCTGCTGTAAACGGTTTTTTAACTGTACATCACGCTGGACAAAATACTCACGAAGCCCCTTAATAGCTGGTTCGCCGATGGGGATCACCCTCTCCCGGTTACCTTTGCCTCTAACCCTAACCATTTCAGTATCAAAATCAAGGCTTGTCATATTGCACCCCACAAGTTCAGATACACGCATACCTGTTGAGTACAATAATTCAAGCATAGCTCTGTCACGGGAACCAAACGTTGCTTCATCACCGGGGGATTCAAGCAAAGCAAAGACCTCATCCACCGACAGAAAAACGGGTAAATGCTGTTCCTGTTTTGGCCTGGAAATGGTTCCCGTGGGATTCTTTTCGATCACACTTTCCTGCTCCAGAAATTTAAAGAATGTTCTGAGGGCTGATAATTTCCTTGCCACCGAAGAACTCTTGTTTTTTATGTTCAGGCTGTAGACATAGTTGCGGATGACATGCGTATCTATTTTCTTTACATCAATTTCCCTGCCCGCAACATCTGCAAATTCAAGCAAATCTCTCTGGTAATTAACTATGGTATGGGGAGAATATCCCCTCTCATCGGTCAACCAGGTTATGAAATGTTTTATATATTCAGTGAGCATCCTGACCTGCATATTTCATGAATAAAGAACCGGATCCCTTGAGGGGCTTTGAATACCGTTGATCTAATCAACAGGCACAAAGGCACTAAGGCACAGAGTTCTAAAAAAACAACTACGACTACAAACCGAAACTGAATTAATTATTCCACATGCAATTACTCTAAGATCGAATTTTAGAGTTTTTACTTTGTACCTCTGCACCTCACTGTCTCACTGTCTCTCTGCCTCTGTGCCTCTGTGCCTCTGTGCCTCTGTGCCTCTGTGCCTTAAATTCTAAACCATCCCTACTATAATTTCCTGCCAACCTTGCCAATG
Source organism: Desulfobacterales bacterium (assembly GCA_012974315.1). Lineage (GTDB taxonomy): Bacteria > Desulfobacterota > Desulfobulbia > Desulfobulbales > BM004 > BM004. The sequence continues at coordinate 14,137 of JAAXQI010000139.1, forward strand.
CGAATCAGCATTCTTACCACAGTCATGTTTTTTTTGTAAAGTCGTTGATGATAGGTCATGAATCATTTATTATTGACTGCTTTTAAAATAGACCTCGTCCATCCCGTCACATTGGCCTCCTTTTGTAATATAAAAAAGACAAGAGAGATTCCTGGTGTTTCTTTAAATATATATGCGAGGATTAAGGTAATAAGCCCAATCATATGGTAAAGCTGATGCAGCAAATGAAATGTATTGAGATGTCATGCTTTAAAAATCCACAGACAGGTAAGCCATGAAGAAAAAATCATTTGAGGATGAACTGGCAAAATTGGAAAAAATCACCAAAGAACTTGAGGAAGGTGATTTGTCACTGGAAGAATCGCTTAAACATTTTGATGAGGGCGTAAAACTTGCTGAATATTGCAACAGCAAACTAAGCGATGCGCAAAGAAAGGTTGAAATCCTACTCAAAAAAGGCGACTCTCTGGAACCGGTTGCATTCGACAATTTGGACGACGAGAACGAGTAATGGATATCAAGCAATACTTGGAAGCAAGACGAAAGCAGGTAGACGCGGCACTGGACCTTTTTTTACCTGAAGCAAAAGGAGTTCTTGCAGAACATATAAAAGCCATGCGCTACAGTCTTTTTGCAGGCGGCAAAAGAGTGAGGCCCATCCTCTGTCTTGCTGCAGCAGAAGCAGTTCAGGACTATGACAATGAATTCCCGCATGTATTACTTCTTACTGCCTGCGCCCTGGAATGCATCCACACCTACTCCCTTATCCATGATGATCTTCCAGCCATGGATGATGATCATCTGCGTCGCGGTAAACCTACAAACCATATGGTTTTCGGAGAAGCTGGCGCCATACTTGCCGGTGACAGCCTCCTGACCTATGCATTTGAATTGTTAAGCAGAGAAGGTCTTGAAACATCTGCAACAGAAAGGTTGAGGATAATCTCTCTTATCAGTAAAGCGGTTGGACCGGAAGGAATGGTTGGCGGACAATTTCTCGACCTGACCCATGAGGGAAAAGAGGTGGGGTATGATATGCTGCGCGAGATTCACAGCCGGAAAACAGGGGCCCTTATCACGGCATCTGTTCAAGCCGGGGGTGTTCTCGGCAAATGTACCGCAGAACAACTCCACGCCCTTACCCGGTACGGCACCCAGATAGGACTTGCCTTCCAGATCGTTGATGACCTGCTTAATGTTGAAGGCACCCAGGAACAGCTTGGGAAAGCAGCAGGGTCTGATGCTGCCAGAAATAAGGCCACCTATCCAGCCCTGTTCGGCCTGGATAAAACGAGAAAAAAAGCACAGGAAGCAGTTGATGAAGCTTTAGCTGCACTTGAAGGATTTGATGAACGGGCAACCATGTTAAGAAAACTGGCACAATACATTGTGACCAGGAAAAGATAACTAACAGAAATTTAAAAACAATTGATACTGGTACCTGTTGTATCTATAGCTCCTTTGTATTATTAAAGACTTTATGGAACAGAACATACTACAGTCAATTAATTCCCCAGAGGATGTTCGGCAGCTTAACCTGAATGAACTTGAACAGCTTGCTGCCAATATCCGGGAAGAAATAGTTGAAACCGTCTCCAAAACGGGTGGTCATCTTGCACCCAATCTGGGCGTAGTAGAACTAACCCTGGCCTTGCATTATGTCTTCAACACACCGGCGGACAAACTCATATGGGATGTCGGGCACCAGGCCTATACCCATAAAATCGTCACCGGGCGCAAAGACAAATTTCACACCATACGCCAATACAAAGGATTAAGCGGTTTCCCCAAAAGATCAGAAAGTCCTTATGATGCTTTTGACACCGGACATAGTTCCACTTCCATTTCAGCCGGCCTCGGAATTGCCATCGCAAAGCATCTGAAAAAAAGTAAGAATCGTGTCATCGCTGTAATAGGCGATGGCTCCATGACCGGCGGTATGGCATTCGAAGCCCTTAATCAGGCTGGACATCTGGATAAAAATCTCATCGTTATTCTCAATGACAATGAAATGTCTATCTCTCCAAATGTAGGTGCACTTTCAAGCTTCCTGAGTAGAAAGATGACAAGTAAGCAGGTAGTCAAGGCCAGATCCGAGTTGAAGCATCTTCTCAAGTCATTTTCAAATATCGGAGAGAATATTCTCCAGGTTCTGAAAAAAAGTGAGGAAAGTTTTAAGAGTTTTTTTACGCCGGGAATGCTTTTTGAAGCTTTAAAATTTGAGTATATCGGTCCCATTCCCGGGCATCAAATTGACAACCTGATTGAAACTTTCAAAAATGTCAGGGATTTCAGCCATGGCCCGGTTTTGATCCACGTCATCACCAAAAAAGGCAAAGGATACCAGCCTGCTGAAGAAAACCCGGGTGACTATCATGGTGTAGGACCATTTAATCTCGAAAACGGCGTCCCTGTTCCTTCTGCAGAAACCGCGATATCTTACACGCGCTGCTTTGGAGACACCCTGGTTCATCTGGCCGAGAAAAATCCAAAGATCGTTGCCATTACAGCCGCTATGCCCGCTGGTACCGGGCTTATGAATTTTGCTCGCCGCTTTCCCAACCGTTTTTTTGACGTGGGAATTGCCGAGCAACATGCTGTGACCTTTGCTGCCGGCCTTGCAACAGAAGGCATGCACCCGGTTGTTGCCATTTATTCCACATTTTTACAACGCGCCCTGGATCAGGTCATCCATGACGTCTGCCTGCAGAATCTACCGGTAACCTTTGCCCTGGACAGGGGCGGCGTTGTTGGTGATGACGGCCCGACCCACCATGGTGTATTTGACTTAAACTACCTTCGCTTTATACCTAACCTGGTTCTAATGGCCCCTAAGGACGAAAATGAACTGCAGCATATGCTTCACACCGCTATTCAACATGATGGCCCTACAGCCGTGCGTTATCCACGTGGTGCCGGTGAAGGAGTCGAGCTCTCTGATAATCTGAGTGAAATCCCAATCGGCAAAGGCGAATTGTTGCGCGAAGGAAAAGACATCCTCCTGCTGCCCATAGGAAACCGGGTCTATCCAGCCCTGGAAGCAGCTAAAGGACTTGAAAAGGTTGGCATTGATGCTGCGGTTATAAATCCCCGCTTTATCAAACCACTGGATAATGAACTCATTATCGAGTGGGCTGAAAAAACAGGCAGGGTTGTCACAGTCGAGGATAATGCCCGCATGGGTGGATTTGGCAGCGCTGTCCTGGAACTTCTCGCCAGCAGCAACCATTCCCATATCAAGGTTACCACTTTAGGCTATGGGGATAAATACATGGAACATGCCACCCAGGAAATTCTCTGGCGTAAGGGCAAAATTGACGTCCCTGCCATTATTAATGCAGCCATGGAAATGATGGACGAGTCTTGATTAATATTGACTGCTAACCGTTTTAATTCCCTTGCACCTGTGTTCAGACGTCAAGTCCAGTGATTGCTTGGACAATTATACAGAGCAGCTACTCCGCAAATATTTCTATTAGCAGCCAATTGCCACCCCCAGATCCGCATTTAATCTGAATTACTTTATTTGTCGGGTAGAGTTGCGTTTATTTTTTTTATAAACATCGCAATTTTTGCAGGTATCAAAAACTTTCGGCAGATTATTTTTGTAAATAGCAATTCTCCCAACAGGGTTTTGCAGGGTCACTTCTGGTCGGACATTTTTCCGGGTTTTCGCATTTCATTATTTCCCAGCAGGAACACTCTTTTTTTTTCATCATATTTCTAATTTAAAGCCATGGCAGGATTAACATTTTTGAAATATCAAGTAGCGCTGAATTTTTTCTTATCCTTTAATCCAACCCAATATATCATTTTTGTCCGGCACCCTGCCGACACATTTTATCTCTCCATCGATCACGACTGCCGGGGTGGAAAACACTCCAAGTTTGGCAATCTCCTGAAAGTCTGTGATTTTTTCCACCGAGGCTTCCACTCCCGCCTCCTGAAGTGCTGTTTTAACAATTTTTTCAGCCTCTGTGCATTTCGGGCAACCTGGCCCTAAAACTAAAATATTCATAAGTCACTCCTCTGATTTGTATGGGGGTATATAATTAAATTATGTGGCTATAAACTATTTTCATGTTTGAGTTATTTTATTATAGTGAGATCAACAAATTAAAGGAGGATCTCGCCATGAAAATGCCCCAAGTCAGTTTGCTTGAATGGCAAAAGAAATTCGGTACGGAGAAAGCATGTGCTGATGCTATTACCAGATACCGTTGGCCCAATGGTTTTATGTGCCCCAAATGTGGCCATGACACTGCCTGGTTCACCAAATCGCGTAAGATATATCAATGCACGAAATGTAAATCCCAAACTTCCGTTACTACTGGAACATTGTTCCACTCGACCAACCTGCCTCTGGTTAAGTGGTTTTGGGCTATTTACCTCATCGCTTCGGATAAAGGAGGGATCTCTGCTTTGAGACTTTCCAAGCAACTTGGAGTCTCCTGGCCGACAGCGAGGAATATACTTAAAAAAATCAGAACTGCGATGGCGCACCGTGACAGCATATACCGCCTGCAGGATATTATAGAATTTGATGACACCTATGTTGGAGGAAAGCGTTCCGGAAAACGGGGAAGAGGTGCTGGCGGAAAAAAGTCCGTACTGGTGGCCGTTGAAAAAAGAGGCCCCAAGGCTGGTTATATGGCGATGAAGGCCGTACCAAATGTTTCTGGCAAAAGCATTAGAAACTTTCTTGATCACCACCTTAAGAGAGGCCAAACGGTTCGTACTGACGCTTTGCCTGCCATGAATTCTGTCCAGGAAACTCAAAAGCACATGGCCAGAATAACACCACCCGAACAAGCACCTAAGTGGTTGCCCATGGTGCATATTATGATTGGGAACATGAAAAAATTTCTTAATGGCACGTATCATGGAGTCTCCGGCAAATATCTTCAAGAATATTTAGATGAATTCTGTTACCGCTTTAACCGAAGATTCTGGGAATGTGAACTCCCGCTTCGACTATTAAATGCTTGTTTATCTCATGCACCAGTAACGGCAACATGAGAATTATTAAGAGCCACATTGTTTTTTAATCTGCTCTTGGACTGGAAGGAAATGATAGAATGATTTGCAATTGCAGAGTGCTGGAAAT
>JAAXQI010000155.1 GCA_012974315.1 Desulfobacterales bacterium
TCTTCAGTGCTTACAGTTATCTGTATACAAAATATATATAGGTAAACAAACCTCACTGGAGGATAATACAATGACTGCTCTTACTCCTACAACAAAAAGACGCCTGGAGATCCAGGGTTTTACTGAAGTCGATCGCGTGGTTCTTGAAGAAACAGCCCCATGGCTGGGGTTTCCGTACGGGCTTTGTGCAGCTCTTGCCGCTGTTGGCGTCATATTAGCCTCGCCGGTTATCCTGCTTGGCCTGACATTTTTTTCAGCCTGGGGTGCGGCATCCCCCGTACACCCTTTTGATTATATTTATAACTACGGCATTCGCCATGCAACCGGTACAGGACCTTTTCCGAAACGGGGTGCCCCGGGACGCTTCGCTTGTGGCCTTGGCACCGTCTGGCTCGTGGCAACAGCCGGGGCGTTTTACACAGGGATGATGCTTACCGGATATATTCTCGGCGCTCTGCTTGTCATGGTGGCATTGCTTGTCAGCACGACCCATTTTTGTATTCCTTCGCTTACCTACAGGTCGATCTTCGGTTTTCCGCCAAAGACCGGGGATGATGAAGGCATGACGTGTAAAACAGGGTTACTGTGTAACAGGTAGAAAACATTCAGGGACAACTCCTGCGGAAACCGGGGTCTGTCCCCGGTTTTCCGTTTTTAATTATCTTTCAACATCCTTTCAGGCACTTGCCGTCACCATCAAACTCCATGGTTCGGCCGCTCAATGGAATGTGTACAGGAATATCCTTAATCATACTTTCAAAAAGCGCAGTCCTGGTCCCTGGTTTGACCGTACCTTTTTCCGTGGCAGCTTCATTCATGTGATGGGGAATCACCGCCCTGGGATGGATCAGCTCGTTGATGGAATAGGCGGCCTCCTTCGGCCCGGAGGTGTATATGCCCCCCGCATTGATAACAGCCAGTTCCGCGCCGTAAAAACCGCGGACCGTGACATCCTGGTCGGCGGAAATGCCGCTGTCACCGGAAAGATAAACCACCAGCCCATTGGAAAAATTCAGGATATAGCCGTTATCAGGCCCGGCATAGGCGGTCAGCCCGTCATGATCGAGCAGGACCCCAAGCTCTTTGTTCAGGAAACCGGTTCCTATACCATTGCTGTGGGTAACCGGCACGATGGCAATCCGCACCCCGCCTACCTGGCGCTCGCCCCCGAAACGCAGGACCTCCACCTGGTCGGAAGAACCTCCGGCTGCCTTCACCCTGGTCTGCATGAATTTATGCATCTCCCCGCCGAGAAGGGCCTTGGCCTTCTTTCCAACAACAATGTCCGCGGTATTTGAGTTGGGAACAGTTTCAACTTCGGTCTGCGGTTTTGCACAGGTGCCGTTCCCGGTTTTTGATATGCGCCTGTCCCCCAGGTGGTCAACATGCATGCCGCTCAGCAGGACCGCATCTATTTTTCCCAGGCGCGGATCTCCAGGCCCGGCTATGGTCCGGCCTGCATCAAAAAGCAGCCGCGTGCCGTCCGGGTCTTCAAACAGCATGGCCCGGTCACGGCTGCAGAATTCACCGTCATGACTTCCTAATGGAGTGATCTTGACAGTTTGGGAAAATGCAGCTGCTGAAAACAGCAAAGATACAGCAATGGCAGCAAAGCAAACCCGGAATGATAATTTAGTCATCATCTTCCTCCCGTTTAAAAATTTATCTGGCCTGACTAGTACATGATATTCCCTAAATCGTCTGGGAAGTCAATAATGATTGAGAAATGAGGAGGGAAGATATGGAGATTGAGTATATTATATAAAATAAATCTGTCGCCTTTATTATTTTAAGATACCGGCAGTGCCACTGTAACAGCAACGCCGCTTATCCCATCCTCTCTGTTTTTTGCCATAATGCTTCCCCCATGAAACTCTGCTATTTGCCTTGCCACATAAAGACCAAGGCCCAGGTGTGATTTTTTGTTTGATTTCTTGCGTATTGACACCATTGAATCAAAGATCTGTTCCTGTAACTCAAGGGGGAGTTCCGGTCCTTCATTAATGATGCTGATCCGGGCTTGCCCGTTTTCTTTGCTGAGCCTGATTGTTATGGGGTTGTCAACAGCACTGAAATCAACACCGTTTTCAATGAGCTTGTCGAGCATTTGGCGGATGCGGATCGGGTCTCCATAAAACGGTATTGGCTCCTCCGGGAATTCCAGGACAAAATTGTTTTCTGGAAATGTCTGCTTATAATCATCCCGTACCCAGACAATAAGAGCTTCTTTCAGGTCAAAGCCGGTTTGCTCATCCAGTTTCAAGGCATCTTCAAGTAAGGTTGCTTCCCGGATATTGCCCATCATGGACTCTATCCGTTTAACATTTTCCTTTATACCCGAAAGGTGATTTTTCACCTCGACGTCCCCGTGGGCAATCTTCTTTTCAAGGTTGGAAAGGGAGGCGCTGATACCGGCAATTGGAGTGCGGATTTCATGTTCCAGGTTGTCAGCCATTTTTTCCTGGTAGGTATTGTACTCTTTTAACCGCGCCAGCATTCCGGCAAACCAGCGGGACAGGTCGCCAATTTCATCCTGCACCTTTGAGGCCTTATACGTGTCTCTGATTCTTCCGTCCGGGCCAATGGCGTTTTCCGTTTGTGCGGCAAGTTTTCTGATCCTTCCAGAGAGCCTTGAGGCAAAGGCAATGAGAACAAACCCACCAAGGAGAAATACGATTAAAGTAATATCTACGGTTTTCTCAATTATCCTGTTCTTTTCAGTAAGTATGTTATTTGTTGCCTGTTCAACCAAAACTGTTCCAATCACTTTATTGCCATATTTAATAGGTTCCCCGGCAACCAGTATCTCTGCATCTGAATTTTCCAGGGGGCGGCGACTGGTAAAGGATTGCTTACTTCGTATGGCCTTTTTAATATCGAGATCATCAATTTGTATAAAGTATCTGGAGTTCTGTGAACGCTCCTCTTTATATCTATCAGAGAAAAAGGCATAAATTGGTTTCAGCAGACTTTTCAGGGAGAAGCTGTTTTGACTTTCAATCCTGAATCGATCGGGTTCGCCATAGTATTGACCAACACTTGCCCGCTGCCGAAGACGGCTGTCTATTATCCGTATCCTTGCAGATGAGCTGTGCAGCGCTGATAAAATACTTTCCAGCATCGGGGAGCGGACCAACAGGAAACCCAGGTCAGAGGACTGGCTGGTGCCACTTGTACCCACCACGGTATTGAGTTTTCTGGTTAGCGGATCATCAACATCTGCAATGGCAAAGGAGATACGGCCGTTTTTCACCATTGCAACAGGCAGGCGGATCTCTATGGTATAGCCATCCAAAGTCTGACGCCAGTACCCCCTTATATCGAGCTCGGTTTTTTCAGGGAAATAGTTTAAAGGGTCTTTGCGCATGAGATGCCCGTTAACCCGGCTGCTCTCAAACGGGGAAAGAAAATAGCGGTTAAGCTGGCCCTCGTATTGGCCCTGCACCGCGATTTGCAGGTGATCGCTTTTGTTTAATCCGCCATACGCTTTATCACGGAAAATGACAGAGTCATCATTGACCATGAACAGTGCATAATAGAACTTGTCCCGTTTGCCTATGATATGTTTGAAGTTTAACGTATCATCATTATAGATCCCGTAGTTCTCAAGGACATTGTCAAAGCCGTAATATTTCGCCTGGGCCAGGAGATCCTGCCAATCGTCCGTAAAACCATCCAGCTCAATTTGACTGCTGATCAGTTCAGCGTGAATTTCTTTTTGTTCGTCAAAAGATTCGAGGATATTGCTTTCAAAAAGATCCGGGCGCTCATTCAGGATGGTGGAAACTGCCTGGGCGGTGAGGGATAGTGCCTGTTCCTGTGCGAACAGGAAATAGTCTTTCATCTGGGAGGCATACCAGAAACCAATGAGGGGAATTGCAAGGAGTAGGACCGAGACCAGGGCCAGCTTGACCCTCAGGGTGAAAAAACGAAAGCCCATAGTTATTCCACCCACCGGTATCCCATGCCATATTCCGTCTGAATACAGTCAAATCCGGAATCTATCTCCTTGAATTTTCCCCGTATCCGTCTGATATTGGCTGCAATGGCATTATCCGTGATATTGGTGTTCGCTGCATCCATGAGCTGAGTATGGTTTTTGAGGTTCCCGGGTCTTTTTATCAGGGCTTTCAACATCCAGAATTCTGTCAGTGTGAGACGTACAGGATTATTCTCCCAGGTGACTTCCATGCGGTCCTCATTTAAAACAAGAGGGCCGCGTACCAGGTTGCTCGCCTGTTCTATTGGTTTTGAGACTGCGTCCAGAAAGCGAAACAGGGAAGAAACCCGTACCGGCAGGAAATCAAGTGTTGTCGTGTCCTTGAACAGATAATCAGTAGCACCAAGCCGCATTGCTGATACCCGGTCCATATCACTGTTTAAGGCGGTGAGAAAGATGATTGGCAGTATGTCGGATCTGGTGCGCAGAAAACTGCAGAGTGTAAAGCCGCCATCCCTTTCATCCTCAAGCATAATGTCGAGGATTGCCATGTCAGGAAGTTTTTCGCTGAAGGCTTCCTGGGCCTCGGGTCGATTCGTATAGGCACTGACCGTATACCCTTCCAGCTGCAGAGCCTCGGTGTAATTTTTCCTGAGCTCAGTGTCGTCTTCAACAATTGCAATGTGTCGTGCCATATTACCCTCTCCCATTCAGATGCGAATATCATACAGTAATTGTATGGAACTGCAAAACCAGGAATTGCTCTTGTCATAATTCATCATTTTTATGGGAATAAGCATCATAATCTGCCTATTGGGTTGTCATTATCGTTCGCTATATATGGTTCCAGGAAAAGTGTTTCAGGATAAACCAGAAAGGGGGCAGAGTATGTTTACAGCAGAGAATTCAGGCGGGCATAAACGGACCATCAGAAACGTTTCCAAACCATCAAACCCATACCGGGAAAAACCGTGCGAACGTACGCAATGGCTCCTGGACCCTGGGGCCATTCTCCTGGCAGCCGGTCTTGTTGCGGCATTTGCTCTTGTTCTTCTCTCTTTCATGTTTCCGGCAGATGCAGTCTCCAGGGTGCTGCCCCAGGCTGATTCCCCTGTAACTCCTTCCGGGGTCCGCGAGGGGAGTCTGCTCTTTAAAGATGTCAACTCAGGGCAGTATGTAGCAGCTCCGCAATTACACACCGATGTAAAAATCGAGATCACCGGCATGGTTGCCTTTGCCAGGGTCATCCAGGAATTTGAGAACCCGGGCGATGAATGGCTGGAAGGCGTATACGTCTTTCCTTTACCTGAAGATGCAGCGGTGAGTCATTTGACAATGGATGTGGGTGACCGGGTTATTGAGGGGGTCATTAAAGAAAGGGAAGAAGCGAAGAAAATCTATACAAAGGCAAAGAAAGAAGGCAAAAAGGCCTCCCTCCTGGAGCAGGAGCGGCCCAACATCTTCATGATGTCAGTCGCCAACATAGGCCCCCATGAAACCATACGGGTTGAGCTGGAATACCAGCAGACTGTCCGGCTCGACAATGGGGTTTTCTCTTTACG